>NZ_JAHKQC010000057.1:0-49271 GCF_018860845.1 Pseudoalteromonas sp. C2R02
ATAATCAAAAGATTTTGCTTGGTGACAATAGCGTTTTGGACCCACCTGATCCCATGCCGAACTCAGAAGTGAAACGAAACAGCGCCGATGATAGTGTGGGGTTTCCCATGTGAAAGTAGGACATCGCCAGGCTCCTAATTAGTAGAAATCCCAACTCAATGAGTTGGGCTTTTTGCGTTTTGGAGTTTAATATTATTCAGACTAAAGATGCCAATACATCAGGCTCCACTCTCATAATCACAAGAAAGCCGATACAGAAATGTATCGGCTTTTTTGTGTTTATAGGTTTTATATAATCAAGCACTAGACAGTCAGCAAGGGGGAATACTCGCTTACGTTTATATCTCACCAGCAGGCTATGCTCTATATAATTAGCAAAAACCTGATACAGAAATCTCTCAGTGCTATGTTTATAACTAGAAATTGTTTGTACACCTATTTTTATTGATAAGTTATTAATAATAAAAATAGGTGATTGAGAGTATAATGTAGAATGGAATTCGGGGACTTGCTTATAAAAGCTTAAACATAGTGATAGATCATAAAGAAATGAGAGGCTGCGCCTCCTATTACAAATAAATGCCATATAGCATGATTAAAAGGTATTTTCTTTTGCACATAAAATATAACACCTAAGCAGTAAATTAAGCCGCCTAATGCGAGTAGTGTTATCCCTTCACTAGCTAGGTTACTTTGTAATTGTGGTAGTACAGCAAGAGAAATAAACCCCATTCCTAAATAGGTAGATAGAGAAAGCCATTTAAATCGACTGCCAAATTTAACTTTGAAAATAATTCCTGCCAGTGCAATTAACCAAATGAGTGCTGTCATGACGTAACCAAGTGCACCATTCAAAGTTACTAACATTAGCGGAGTATAAGAGCCGGCTATTAATAAATATATAGCGCAATGATCTAATAGCTTAAATACCTGTTTCACTTTTTCATCACTAAAAGCATGGTACAAAGTTGATGCTAAAAACAAAATAATGAGGCTTGAACCATAAATGCTAAAGCTCATGATCTTAGTTATATTCTGTTGTTCAATCGCATTTATTAATAATAAAGTTAATCCAGCAACACTCAGTAGTGCGCCTATCCCATGGCTAACAGAGTTAGCCACTTCTTCTTTAATACTATAAGTTGCTATGACGTTCATACTTTTCCAAATAAATTTAGTACTTAAAAGTAGAGTTTTTTAATTTGAGTGTACAAGTGTACGCTCAAATTGTATTTAATGAAAGCTGAATATATTTTAAGTTTATTTAATTAAAAATAATTAGATGAATTTATTAAATGAGAGCTATTGAATGAATGTAATTTTCGTTTTTTATTAAATGCTGAATTGATTATCTATTTTATGGGAGTGCGCTGATTTATACGAAAAATTGACTGAATTAAAGTATAGACACTAAAACCCATAAGGGGTACATTTGTAATCACTGGATTACAGTTAAGTTAGTGAATAATTAACAAAGGAAGTTTATGATCTCTACAGCAACAATAAATACAGCTTGTATTGTTACATCAGATGAGACTCTGCATAGCAGCTCTCATAAGGTAGCTTTAACTAGCTTTATCGGTTTAATAGCAACCTGTTCAAATAAGGTCCTTAAACACAATAAGAGTGTTGATAATCAGCTTAA
Source organism: Pseudoalteromonas sp. C2R02 (assembly GCF_018860845.1). Taxonomy (NCBI): domain Bacteria; kingdom Pseudomonadati; phylum Pseudomonadota; class Gammaproteobacteria; order Alteromonadales; family Pseudoalteromonadaceae; genus Pseudoalteromonas; species Pseudoalteromonas sp. C2R02. Next base: position 1,646 of record NZ_JAHKQC010000057.1, read on the forward strand.
TAAAATTGATGGAATATATTTTATTGATTTATTTGACTGTAATTGGATCAACAAAATACCTGATGATATTTTACAGTTAGCACAAAGGTCAAAAATTGTTTTATTTAATGTCCAAAATGACCAGTTATGTGAAAAACATTTATTGTTAGCGGGTTTTGAAGGTATTTTTTACCTTTCAGATAGACCCGATATTATATTAAGAGGGTTAAACCAAATTAAAAATAATGAACGTTGGTTTAAACGCTCATCAATGAATCATGCTTTTTCATATTTACTCAAGTCAAATAAAGCTTCAATATCACCTTCCAATAGCATTACAGGAAAATCTGTATTTCCAACGCTTACCAAACGTGAAAATACAATTATTAAATTAGTGACAAAAGGGTCTCAAAATCAAGAAATAGCTGATCAACTAAATATAAGTACAAATACGGTTAAAACCCATATTTATAGTATTTTTAGAAAGACCAAATCACGAAATCGTATTGAATTAATTACTTGGTCTTTACAATCATCAGGCCATTTAGACGCAGCCATTAATTAATTTTAAAAGTAGCAATTAAATGCTACTTTTAATCTCGGTTATTTATATTGGGTATGTTGTAATTATGAAACAGTAGTATCTTGTGCTTTCCATACACGTTTATCTAATCCTTTTTTAACTAATTCTGTAATTGCTTTTTCTAAGGCTTGTTTTACACAGATATGCATAGGTTCGTTGCTAGTATAGCCTGCCTCCGCTTCTGCTAAACGTTTAAAGCTGACATAACGAAAGAATCCAGCTCTTGCTTCAGTGCTCAGTACTGTCTTGCTGGTTGATACAGAAACAAGTACTTGCCCTGTTCTGACGTCAATAGCACGCATATATACTGAGATGACATCTTCTCTATATAACTCAGAAGCACCTATGCCAAAATATTCTGCACCAAATCCGCCCGTTTTAGTGTTTGAATCATAGCTTATAATTCCGCCTTCTAATAAGATTTTTGCTGTCGTCAGAGGCGGTAATTCAACTTGTTTATTATTTTTATTTGAAGCCCGAGTAATTTTTCGCTCAGTTAAAATATTTTGTAAACCTTCTCTTTCAACGGGTAAAAACCAATCAGAGTCACTGAGGGCTTGCATCAAAATAGAGGTTGCGCCTTGTGTTACTGCTGTTGAAAATGAACTTACATTTGCTTGCGGTTTATATTGGCCTGTTTGATCTCTAAACGCATATACTGATACAGGAATTGCGCCTTTAGGTTTAGGTAAAGACTTCAGTTCTTTAAAAGTTTCCGACTCTTCAATTTTTATTGCTGTCGTTATGTCAGGTGGTACAAGATTACTTAAACTACTGCAGCCAGATAATATTAAAGTAAGTGATAGTATGATTGTTTTCATTTTTATTCCCCATACCTAGGTATTTCGATAACTGTCACTTCACCCGTTATTGTATTTGTGATTTGTACAGTTATAGCATCGGTATTACTTGTCAGTACTAAAATTTCATAATCACCACTACTAAAAATAGAATCTTCTCCAAATAAACTACTATCACTCTCTTCACCAAATGCAAGATCTGTAATTTCTCTTACCATTTTACTGATATAAGCACGCTCAAGAGACTCTTGAAATTTTTCAGCGTATGACTTTTTGGCTACAGGTGCTTTGTGTTTATTTTGTGCACTTGCTTTTCCTAATAAAAAGCTGCCATTAAGAGGGTTACCACCAAAACTGGGGTTGATTGGTTTGTAAACTAATTCAGATGCCTTTGAATAAGGAGACGCTAAAAGAAGTATTATAACTAATGCTAAATATACCTGATTGATAATGAATTTTTTCATAACTACCATCCATTTGTTGCTAAGTCAGGATTACTTTGACTTAATTGGGATTGTGCCATTGCTTCTATTAGAATTAATACAGCCTGTTCTACGCGATCTTTAATTGGACTTTGTCGTCTACCAAGATGTGTCACAAATATATTTTTATTATTTAAAGTGACAGTTAAGCGGGTACCAGATCGTGGGATCACAATTTCTTTTATTACAACAACATGACCGTTAGTATTTGGTACATCTTGCCAAAGTTGACTAAAAGAAGTGAAAAACTCATGACCTTGACGGCTTCTTGTATTGTCTAATAGTAATCCGCCTATTTCTACTTCACTTGAAAGTACTGTTAAGGGATTAAAAAGAAGTATTAAAATAAATAATTTTTTCATAAGAGCAATAATTTAAAGGGGATTTCTCCCCTTTATTAAGATTTAATATTACTGTTGGATAATTGTAGCGCTATTCCAATCACCTACTTGAGTAATTGAAACACTACCAGAGGCACTAATAATAGAACCTTCAACGACATTACCTAAGCCTGTTTGGCTGATGTTTAATGTAATATCAGCGCCACCAATTAACATAGCATCACCATTACTACCGATAACTAAGTTTTCATCGCCAGCTTGTGCAATATCAATACTATGGCCACTACCTTCAACTAAAATATCAAGTGCGTTTAAATCACCGTCTTGTGCAACATTGATAGTATTATCATTGCTATCTAAGATTGTGCTCATATTAATAACGGCATCATTCATGTCTCCAGCTTGGCTTACAGTGATATCATTATTGTCAGCAGTTAACGCATTGTTATCAGCAGAAGCTTGAACAACAGCTACATTTTCATCACCGGCTTGGATAACATCAATATCGTTGCTATCGCCATTAAAGTTAACAATATGGCCTTCATTTAAATCACCAGCTTGCGTAACTGAAAAGCTATTATCTTGGCCTAAACCACCAATATATGCCGTATTTTCCATGCCAGCTTGTGTGAAGCTAAAGTTATTTTCATCACCTATTACATCAAATGTTGCTACATTATCATCACCAGTTTGATTTACAGAAACTTCATTGTCGGTGCCAGTGAAGATATTAGATGTAACTTCATTGTAATTACCGTCTTGGTCAATTTCGATTTCGTTTTCATCACCAGTTACTTCAGCAATCGTAATTCGATTGCGGTCGCCATCTTGTACAAAGTCTAACTCATTTGTATTGCCTTGAATATCTGTGACTTGAGTGACATTCCAATATCCGTCTTGTTCAACTTCAATCGTATTATCATCGCCAGCAACACTATCTAAATAGGTTTCATTCCATTGGCCTGATTGTTTTGTTTCAATTGTATTAGCATTACCATTCAGATTACTATTATATGACCAATGACCACCATCGCCTTGTTCCATGGTAATTTCATTATCATTACCTGTGATAGTGTTAATAGATTTATTACCTAGACCTAAATAGCCTTCACCTGCTTGAGTTAGTGTTAACGTATTTTCACTGCCCTCAATAGTTGTTTGTAATTGGTTATTGATACCTTCTTGGTTTATTATCTGTGTATTGCTTTTACCTAAAGCTGAGCTAATTGCAATATTATCAGACCCAATCTGAACTACTTCAGTTGTATTGTTTTCACCGTTAATCGTTGCACTTATGCCATTTAGATCACCTTCTTGTACTAAGGTAACGTCATTGCCAAAAACTGCTCCAGTATCTGATGTTTGCGATAAGATAATTACATTGCCAGCTGCATTTGCCATTAATTGTGTGTTTATTGGGTTAGCTGTTTTTTTTGTTTCTTTTTCTGCAGCGGTTGCTGAATGACTTGCACTTAATGCTACAAGTACAGCAGCTGTTATAATTGATTTTTGTAATTTCACCGTATTCTCCGTTCTAGTTTTAATATTGTGTAATATTGACTAGCATTTCATTGCCAATTTGATGAACGATAAAAGTTTGTTCACCTGTTTGTTTTATGTTGGCGATATTGGCGTCACCTTCTTGGATAACATCTACTAAATTACCGTCACCTTGTTGCAAGAGGTTGACTGTATTATTAGCGCCCGATTGGACTACGTTAGCCTTATTGTGCATACCGTTTTGAATAATGTTTATATCGTTAACCATATCCGCCGCTTGATTAACCATTACTTGGTTTTTTATTCCATATTGATTAATTACTAAGTGTTGAACACTGTTATTAATCGTTACTGCTAAGCTAGTTGTAAGGCTTAATGACAAAGGAGAGTCTTGTAAATCAGTACCAGAGATAAGGTCGTTTGCATGACAAAAAAATGAATTTATAAGAAGTAAAGGTGCCGTAATTAAAGCGATATTAGATTGCTTATAATGTATTTTACGATTGTTATTATTTTTACTTATTAGTTTCATTTTTCTTACCATCAAGTACTTCAGTTCGCTAAAAACTGTAATATCTTATATTCATTTTGAATATCACCTAAATTTTGTATTTATATTTTTTTGAATAATATTAATGGCTTGCATTGTTATAAATTTAAAGTGGATATTATTATCATAAAAAAGGGTGATATTTGTATTTTGAATTTACTTGGATATTTGGTACTAAAAAAGTGCTAAAAAACAACAGTCGGGAAATTATTTTATACCAGAAAAGTTGTGTTTTTAGTTTTTAGTCTAGATTTGTAAACTTGAATATGATTAAAGTGTAAGGGTTGCTCAATTCCATATATTTAAGTTTGTAAGTTTTAATGTGAAGGATCTGTTTAATAGTCCGTTAACTGGACAATATTATTATGGATTTAAACATGAAATATAAATTATCAGCGCTAACTTTAGCGTTAATTCCTGCATTAGCAAACGCTTCTGTTGAGATCAGTGCATCAAATCAAGACGCATACAAACATGATTCTTTAATCGTTGTTTATAAAAAAGAAGCGACAGCATCTAATCGCCGAGCTGTAAGAAATTTAGTATTAGCTAAAATTTCAGACATCAATAATGATGAAGTTGATGATAAATACAGTAATATTTTAAATGGTCGTATGGCTAACTATGAGCTAGATAAAATGTCTGTTAAAGATGCACTAGCTAAAGTTCGTAAAGATCCTGCAGTACTTTATGCAGAGCCTGATTACATTGTTAAAGCTAATGTTATGCCTGACGATAGCAGCTTTTCAGAGTTATGGGGTATGCATAATACTGGACAAACTGGTGGTGTAGATGATGCCGATATTGATGCTCCAGAAGCATGGGATATTTCTACAGGTGATAGCAGTATTGTTGTTGGTGTCATTGATACTGGTGTTGATCATACTCACCCTGATTTAATTGCTAATGCATGGGTTAATCCTGGCGAGATTGCAGGTGACGGCATTGATAATGATGGTAATGGCTATGTAGATGATGTACATGGTATTAATGCTATCACAAATGCAGGTGATCCTATGGATGATAATGGCCATGGTACACATGTCGCTGGAACAATTGGTGCATCAGGTAATAATGGCTTAGGTGTTGTAGGTGTTAACCATGAAGTTGCAATCACAGGTTGTAAGTTCTTAGATGCTTCTGGCTCTGGTTCTTCATCAGATGCTATTAAATGTATCGACTATATGGTTGATTTAAAAAATAGTGGTGTAAACCTTCGCGTACTGAATAATAGTTGGGGCGGTGGTGGTTTTAGCCAAGCTTTATCTGATGCAATTACCGCATCTGAGCAAGCAGATATCTTATTTGTAGCAGCTGCAGGTAATAGTGCTGTCGATAATGACGTAAATGATTCATACCCATCAGGTTATTCTCATGAAAGCATTTTAGCGGTAGCAAGTACGACTTCTAGCGATTCTATGTCTGGTTTTTCTCAATGGGGTTTAACAACAGTTGATATGGGTGCACCTGGTTCTGCTATTTTATCAACTGTGCCAGGCGGCGGTTATGATTCTTTCTCTGGTACATCTATGGCAACACCTCATGTTGCTGGTGCTGCTGCACTTGTACTATCAGTTAATCCAGACTTAACAACGAATGAGCTTAAGTCATTATTAATGAATAGCGGTGATGATAATGCTGCTTTAACAGGTAAGACTGTTTCTGGTAAACGTTTGAATGTTCATACAGCGTTATTAGATGCTGATCCGACTCCTGGATTTAAGCTATCAGTAACACCTGCTAACGTTAATTTAACGGCTGGTGAAACAGCAACTTATACGTTTGATGTTGGTTCAATTGCAGAGTGGGAAGGTGTTGTTTCATTAGCTCTGACTGGTAATTTAGAAGGTGCTGTGCTTTCTTCAACAACAGTGAGCCCAGGCGAAAGTTTCCAAGTAACAGTACCAACGACAGCTGATACACAATGGGGTGCTTATGAGTTTGAAGTGACTGCAACCAGTGGTGAGTTAGTAAAATCTAAAACATTAGGTTTATATGTTAACCCTCAAGGTTTAAATGATTTCACTTATACAAATGATACACCTGCTGCGATCCCAGATAATGCACCTGAAGGTGTCTCATCTGTATTAACAATTGCAGATGATTTAACGATATTTGATTCAAGTACATACCTAAACATTAGCCATACATATATAGCTGATTTAGTTGTTACTTTAACTTCGCCAGCTGGCACAACTGCAACATTACACAATAAAGCGGGCGGCAGTGCAGATGATATTAATCAAAGCTTCACTTCTTCGGCGTTTAATGGTGAGTCGACATTAGGTGATTGGACATTACATATTGTTGATACTTATGCAGAAGATACGGGTAGTTTAAATAATTGGTCAGTGTCTTTTTCTGCTTTAGGTGAAGTTGGCCCAGCAGCACCAAATGCTGATTTTGATGCGGCAGTTAACTACTTGAGCGTTAGCTTTACAGATACAAGTTACGATGCAAATAATGACATTGTAAGCTGGGGTTGGAATTTTGGTGATGCAAATACATCAACAGAGCAAAATCCAATGCATACATACGCTCAAGCGGGTACATATGACGTGACACTGACTACTACTGATGCTGAAGGCATGAGTGATAGTAAAACAATGTCAGTTGTTGTTTCTGATGTAGATATTGAGTTAGCTGTTAAGCGCGCTTATAAATCTCGTTTAGGCAACTTACGTGTTGATATTACTTACCAAGGAAGCCCTGCTGAGATGGTTGATGTTTACCGTAATGGTGAAAAAATTGCGACTGTAGCAAATAACGGTATTTACCGAGATAGAGAGCGTCGTGTTGAAGGTTCACAATTCATTTATAAGATTTGTGATGCTTCAAGCGCATGTTCTAATGAAGTAACTGTAAACTTCTAAATATAAATATATCAAGTTTCCCCAAAGGCCAGGTTATCCTGGCTTTTTTTGTTTTCAATTAGCGCTTAACTGGCATTTTTTATTGCTGATATAAGCTGATCAATATCATTTTCATCATTATAAATATGGGGTGAAATACGAATTCCTAAACTTCTACTATCAACACTAATATTGTTATTGTGCAGTGCAAGCAGAATGCTTTCTTGTCTATCTTTAAAATCTAAAATGAGCGTACCACTGCGTTTACTCTGATCTTTTGGTGATACAAATTCGCTATCAAACTCCTTTGCTACAAGATCTATCAATTTTTGATTATGTTTTCGTGATGTTAAAGCGCCTATATCTGAAAAATACTCAATGCTATGAGTTGCAATTGCAAATGGTGTAATAGAGGGGGTGCCGCCCCAAAATTTTAATGCACTATTGTGGTAATCAAAGTGATGAATATCAAATTCAAACGGATTCTCATGAGAAAACCAACCAACATCTTTAGGTTTGCACTCTTCTAAACGTTTTGGGTTAACCCATAAATAGGCTGCGCCAGGACCACCACATAACCACTTGACGCTAGAGCCAAGCATAAAATCGGGTCTTTGTTTTTGTAAATCTAATGGGAGTATACCCGCTGATTGTGCAATATCTAGAATTGTTAATATATTTAAATTTTGACACCGTGATAATATGTCATCTAGAGGGGCTTGCTCTCCTGTATTGGAATACGCATGACTAATAAACGCTAAATCAACATCTTCTGATAGATGAGATTGCCAAACATCTATATCGGTTATATCGCACTCTTTTGCTATAAACCTGAGTTCACAATGCTCAAGTAATGTTTTTTTAAAAGCAAAACCCATACTAGGGAAGTCGCTTTCGCTTAATAAAATAACAACAGATTTTTTTTGTAATACCTCTAGTGACATTAATACTTTTGTTAAAGCGCTAGAGAGGTTTACTTGTGGACAAAATTCAGTCATTGGCGCATTAAACATTTTTCCTAAAGCGTTACGAAAGTCGTCAATAATTGTTAGCCATGCACCCCAAGGTTCACGGCCACTATTTTGCCAAGGATCTAAAAAAGCATCTTGAAAAGCACTTTGTGCTGTTATTAAAGGGCGGCCAACCGAATGATTGAGTAAGTAATTAGTATTACTGAGTATAAAGTCATTTTTAAAATTCATGATTTAGTCTATACCGTATTTAAAGTTGCTTTAAGCCTTTGAATATCTGCATAACAGGTTCTTATATCTGTGCGGTTAAAGGCTGCGCGTTTATCTCGTAAATTTTCTAAGGTATTAAGCAGTACAGTTAACGGAGGTCCGCTGGCAGTCACCTTATCCATATGTTGCTGCTCCATGGTGATAGCGGGGTTGGAAATGTACTTATTAACCAATTGATCATGATGTTGAATCGCTGTTTGTCCATGTCTATCACATACTTTTAAGAATAGTTTAAGGTTCTCTTGATACCAACTTGCTTGATGATGTTGTGATTGCGCTAAAAAATCATCCATTAAACTCGTTTTACACATACACTCACGTAAAATACGCTGATCTTCTGGCATCATATATAAAAACTTATCTACTAACATTTGTGAGTAATCAGGATCATTGGCAAAACATAAACCTAATGACATATCTATTACATTTATACCTGCAAAATCACCTGCGTTAGCGCCTCGATATACTTGAGAGCCGACACGGTAAGGTTTGTAATATGGCCTTACTTGATAAAAAAACTCTTCTGTATCAAGTTTATTGAATAATGTTTTATTTGAATTAATAACGTCTTGCAGCGCTGTTTTTGCTACGTTTAATAAATCAAAAGTAATAGGATGAGAAATGCCCAAAGGTTGAATTTTTAGTAAGGCATCGGATGCACGTTTGTAGGCTAAAATAGATTTGGTATTGTAATCAACAAACAGTTTTTCACAGGCTAGGTCGGTAAAGCGTTTATAAATGCCATTAATAGATTTATTGTGAGTTGTTAAGTGCGCGGTTGCAAATCTAGGTGTGACTCCAATTGATGCACCTATATGCATCGCTAAAGCTGATGCTTCTATTAATGGGGAGCTTCGCTCTCTACTTGGTTCTGTTATTTCATGACGGCGACATGCGGCCATATATAAACCAACGTTACCTAATAAATCAAAAGCATTATCAAAACCTTCATCGGTATTGCCTTCTTTTAAAAGGGTTTTTATTAAAGCTTTGCCTTCTTGCTCCAGTGCATTTTTTTCACTTTTTCCTATACCTTCAATATTCGCTTTATCTTGTTGCTGCCAATATTGCGATTCTAGTGCGGAATTTAAAGTAACAAATCGTGTTCTAATCCAGTTATCGAAAGCTTGTGTATTATTGGTCATATTAGACTCTTTTTTATAAGCGGTGACTTATTAAAAGATAGCATGGCTACAAAATAGCATTTCATTAAAAATCACTTTTATTTTGCTTAAAAAGAGTGAAATAAGGTATAAATATTATATTAATTATCGAAATCCACTAAGAATAAAAATGAAAGCTGATTTAGATAAAACAGATTTAAGTATTTTGCGGATTTTACAAAAAAAAGGGCGTATTGCGATTTCACAGCTTGGTGAAAAAATCGGTTTGTCCGATACACCATGTCTAAGGCGAATTCGTAAATTAGAAAAAATAGGAGTGATCACTGGTTATGGTGTCCAATTAAACCCACAATCTGTTGGTTTAGATGTATTGGTTTATGCTGCCGTTAAATTAGCCGAAAGTTCAGATGTTTATGCACAAGGGTTTGAAGGTGCCATACTTGAATTTAATGAAGTAATTGAATGTTCAATTGTCTCTGGTGCCCATGATTATATTTTAAAGATAGTCGCGTCAGATTTGCATAGTTACGAAGTGTTTGTTAAAAAATCCTTAGGTAGTTTAAAGTATGTATCAAGTATTGAGTCAACAATTGTTCTAAAACAAACGTTAATGAGAAGAGAGCTTCCTTTGTGATTTGTGAAGTTATTTAGACATAACACTTTAGTTCTATATTTTTATTATTAGGTTTATATATTATTTATGAAGCATTTATCTTCGATTGCTCTGTGTTCATTATTGATTATTCTTATGCCTTTTCAGGCTGTGGCTACGCCTACATTTTGGGAATTCTTCAATAAACATAACTCAATTATGCTTTTAATTGATCCCAGAAATGGAGATATTAGACATGCTAATAACGCGGCTGTGCAGTTTTATGGCTATAGTCAAAAACAATTACAATCAATGTCTATTCAACAAATAAATACCCTGACTGCAAAGCAAGTTTCTGATGAAAGGTTACTAGCGGAAAAAGAAGGACGTAATTTTTTTATATTCAGGCATAGATTAGCAAATTTAGAAATTAAAACCGTTGAAGTGTATTCTGTGCCACTCAATTTTGATGGTAAAACTTTACTTTATTCTATTATCAGAGATATTTCTAAAGAAAGAGGATTAGAAACCGATCTGTGGCATTATCAAACTCAGCTTGAAAAAATGGTTGAAGTACAAACTACAGAAATTAAAAATCAAAATGAGCTCCTAATTTTAATTTTTTCCGCCGCTACAATATTTCTATTATCTTTAATTGTAGTGCTCATAATTGCATTACGTCATGTTAATTCATCTAGAAAAACACTGATACAAAATGAAAAAGAATTAAGACTTGCTGCAGGTGTATTTGAAACTGCAAATGAAGCTGTGATGATCACTAATACACACAATAAAATTATAAAAGTGAATAGTGCTTTTAGTGACATAACAGGCTATTTGGCAAGTGAGGTGATTAATCAAAATTTAACTCAATTTAAATTTACCTCGGAAGATGAAAGCTATTTAAAAAATATTTTTACCATATTAAAGAATCAAGGAAGTTGGCAAGGAGAACTTTGTAGCGAGCAAAAAAATGGTGAAAAATACTTACAATGGTTAGCTATATCAACGATGAAAGACCCTAATAATCGCGTTGAAGGATATGTTTTTTTATTTAGCGATATCACGCAAAGAAAAGCGGATGAGCAACGTATCTGGAAGCAAGCTAATTTTGATTCTTTAACAGGACTTGCAAATAGAGGTTTATTTATCGAGCATTTTTCTCGCAGTATTGAACGAGCCAAAAGAAAAAATAAGCTGGTGGCTTTACTTTTTATCGACTTAGATAGATTTAAATATGTAAATGATACCTTTGGTCATGCTGCCGGTGATTTATTATTAATTGAAGCTGGAAATCGAATTAATAAAAACCTCAGAAAATCCGATACAGTGGCAAGGTTGGGCGGTGATGAATTTGCTTTAGTATTACCTGATATAGATGAATTACATAGTGTCGAATCTGTCGTTAATAAGCTTTTAGCTTCCTTATCTCAACCATATGACTTAGAAGGTAAAAATGCTTTCATATCAGCAAGTATTGGTATAACAATTTACCCTGAAAATGGCACTGATACGGAAACTTTATTAAGAAATGCAGACAGTGCGATGTATAAAGCGAAAGAAAAAGGGCGTAATGCCAGTTACTTTTTTACCCATGAAATGGATGTTGATGCGCAGCGTAGAAGAGCGTTAGAGCAAGCCTTGCACTATGCACTAAAAAATAATGAATTGTTTTTAAATTTTCAACCTATTATTAATTTCGAAACAGGTGAAGTTACCAGTTGTGAAGCGCTGATACGCTGGAAAAATAGCGAGTTTGGCTTTATCTCACCGGATGAGTTTATTCCGTTAGCTGAAGATGTCGGTTTAATAATTCCCATCGGTGAGTGGGTATTAAAGGAAGCATGTAAAGTCGCTATGACTTGGGTTACAACTAGACAGGAAACCGCGCCATCGATTTCGGTCAATTTATCTAGTTACCAATTTAAAAAACAAGATATTACTCAGTTAGTAAAACAAACTTTATTTGAAACAGGATTGCCAGCCTCAAGACTCACATTAGAAATCACAGAAAGCTTATTAGTTAATGATGATGAATCAACATTGAGCCAGTTAGAACAATTAAGGGCGTTGGGGGTTTCATTATCTATAGATGATTTTGGTACAGGTTACTCATCATTAAGTTATTTGAAAAAATTTCCAATTAATTATTTGAAAATAGATAAGTCTTTTGTGATGGATCTCGTATTAGATAAGGAAAGTAGGGCCTTGATAGAAGGTATTTTATCTATGGCTAAAAGCTTACAATTAGAGGTGATTGCTGAAGGTGTAGAAACTCAAGCTCAAGCAGTGTTTTTGAAGTCGCGAAGCTGTCCATACGGTCAAGGTTATTTATATAGTAAACCTTTAGTAGACATCGCATTTCAGCAATATTTAGATCAAAATTAAGGTATAAGTTATGAGTCAAATATTAGATGATTTATTATCATTATTGGATTTAGAAACCATAGAGGAAGGGCTTTACCGTGGTGATAGCCAAGATTTAGGTTTTAAAGCTGTTTTTGGCGGACAAGTCATGGGGCAGGCTTTATCAGCTGCAAAGGAAACAGTTGTTGAAGAAAGGTTGGTACATTCACTTCATTCCTATTTTTTACGCCCTGGTGATGCCGCTAAACCTATCGTATATGATGTCGAAAATATTAGAGATGGTAAAAGCTTTAGCACGCGAAGAGTAAAAGCGATTCAAAATGGTAAACCGATATTTTATATGACAGTCTCATTTCATAATGAAGAGCCTGGAGTAACGCATCAAGCATCTATGCCTAATGTACCAGGACCCGAAAACTTACGTTCATCATTAGAGTTTTATCGCGAAAATGCCAATTTGATCCCTGAGAAAATAAGAGACAAAGTATTATGTGATAAACCGATTGAAATGAGGCCTGTTAATTTTCAAAGTCCATTTAAACCCGAAGTCACTTTAGCAAATAGGTATGTGTGGTTTAAAGCGAATGGTGAAATGCCAAATGATCCTCGCATTCATAAATACTTATTAGCGTATGCGTCGGATTTTGAGTTTTTACCAACCGCATTGCAACCACATGGATTGTCTTTTATGCAGCCAAATATGCAAGTTGCGACTATAGATCATGCGATGTGGTTTCATAGAGAGTTTAGAATGGATGAATGGATCTTATATGCAGTTGATAGCCCTTCAGCGAGTGGTGGCAGAGGGTTAGTAAGAGGTCAGTTTTTTAATCAGGATGGCGTATTAATAGCGTCAACTATGCAGGAAGGCTTGATACGTCAAAGGTAACTATCAGAATTGATATTGAAATATAAATAAAAATAGGGCAAATAAGCCCTATATTTATCAAATGCTACTTAATGAGTTAGTTAGCCTATGCACTTATCGTTATGTTGAGATGTAGTCAGTTCTATTGACTGTAAAACATTTGGTGAAAGTAAATGTGTAACAGCATCATAAAGCGCAAATAATTTAGTACCCGATTGAAAATCATTATTATGATCAACTTCTAATAATTCATTTTCTTTTAAGCCTAAAATAAAACTACTTAAAACCTTTTTATCAAAGAATTCAGGTGTTTTAATGCCATGTAACAAACTGAGCCTTTGCGCTAAGTTTTGACTACTGGTTTCTAATTTAGCTCGACTAATGCCAGATGATTTTGGAATTAAACCTAATACAACTGCGTATCTTTGCAAAGTGCAGTCAATAATACGGCTTAATAAATCTAACTGAAAATAGGCACTGCTAGAATCACTAATAAGAGATATACCGTTCCCAATGACTTCAATTAATCCTTGCGCATTTAAGTTATTTAAAATTGTTTCAACATAGTCATCGGCGAGTGGTTTTAAGAACCATTCAGCAGAAAATAAAGGATATAGTTTTTCTACTAGCGCTTTACAGCTTTGAATATCCGTTTTTTGTTGTTGCAAAATAAAACGCGCTAATAAGCTAGGTACACAAAACAAATGGATTACGTTGTTTCTGTAGTAGTTTAATAAGACTTTTTCTTTATCTTTAATCGCAACAATATCACCAAATGAATCTTGTAATAAGTTGAGCTTGTTTAATTTAAGTGCATGCTCAAGTAGCGCATGTGCATCTTCATTAGGTTGCGTTACTCTGTCTGTATAAGGTGCATTAGCTTGTAGGTTTAAATACAACTTTAATTGAGTAATCACTTCTGGTTTACTTAAAGCATGTTTATCGCTATTTAATAATATTAAAGCTAATAAATTGATAGAATTTAATGCCGCAGCGTTATTAATGTTCACCATGATTTCTTGTGATAAATCGCTTACTTGGCTCCCTAACCATTGCGGTTTGATTGAATCATCATCGCTAATTGAATCTCGCCAATTAGGTTGGTTATCATTTAAAAATTGATTCACATTGATAGGTTCAGCAAAATTTACATAACCTCGGCCATAATTTTTAAGGTTTTTAATGGCCTTAAAAATACCAAATACAGATTCGTTCTTTTTATTGTCACCAGCAAGTTCTTTTAGGTAAGTGCTTACTTCCATAACATGCTCATAACCGATATAAACAGGCACGATAGAAACCGGTCTATCTAAGTCTCTAAGCATAGCTTGTATCGTCATAGCTAACATGCCGGTTTTAGGTGCTAGTAACCTGCCTGTTCTACTGCGACCGCCTTCAGTGTAAAATTTAACTGAATGACCTTTGTTAAATAACTGGAAAAGGTATTCTTTAAAAATACTAGAATAAAGTTTATTACCTTTAAATGAACGACGAATAAAAAAGGCGCCACATCGTCTAAATATAGGTCCTGCAGGCCAAAAGTTAAGGTTAACACCTGCTGCGATATGTGGTGGTACTAACCCTTGTTGGTAGATCGCATGGGTTAATAATAAATAATCCATATGACTTCGATGGCAAGGGACATAAATTATTTCGTGACCTTTTTGCGTTAACTCATTAACTTGCTCAATATTTCTAACGTCAATGCCATTATAAAGTTTGTTCCATAACCAAGTTAATATTCTGGCAAAAACGCGTATCACTGCATCGTTATAATTGGCTGCAATTTCATTGAGTTGCTTTAAAGCGTTTTCTTGTGCTTTTTCATTACTGATATTCTTACTTTTAGCTTCATCTGCAATGGCTTTTTTGATGTTCTTTGAGGCTAAAAGGCCTCTAAATAGCTTATCTTTAGAAGGAAGCTTAGGGCCTGTTGCAGCAAGCTTTTGACGTTGAAAATGTGCACGTGCAACACGAATTAATTTATGAGGTAAATCATCGGTAGCATGTTTTTTATTGAGTAACTCTCTTGCATCAACAGCTTGGCTAAAGCGAATCATGTTATCTCTACCAGAAAATATTACAACGAGTAACTTTCTTAGCCAGCTAGGACTTAAAGAGTGCGATAATAAAGTACCTAAACCTGGCTTTTCTTTACCTGGATCTCTGCCCCATAATATGGTGACTGGAATAATTTGCACCGTTTGTTCTGGGTTTTCTCGCAAAGCTTTAAATATTATTTCACCTTGCTCTAACGCATTTGTTTTTTTTCTTTTTGAGCCAAATAAAGGCGCCGGATTTGATAATGGGATTAAGCTTGGCAGCGAGTAGTCACCTAAGATCTGATTTTTTCTTGGGTTAGGTAAACCTAGCTTTTTACATTGATGACCTAACGCAGCTAAATCGCTGTGAGAATTAAGTCTTGTAATGTAAAAGGTCGGCAAATTGGTTTTAAGGCCTAATTGTGAGCAAGGGTCTTCAGGAAGTAATTTGCTTTTTACAAAAATGCTATTTGTTAACTTTGCTAGAAAGTTAAATCCTGTATTTATAAAAGAAAAAAACGCCATTGGTCCACCTAAGAAAAAAGTTTGCGCAAGGATATCAGTAATTCAACATTTATTATAGAACTGGACAGACCATTAAGCTTTATCAAGAGTAAAATATCTTTTAAATACTTGTTTGCCATTTCAAAATAACTGTATATACTCACAGTAACATGTACTGTATGGAAACCCAGTTGTATGCGACCGTTAACAAAACGACAAACACAAATTTTAGAACTAATTAAGGTATTTATCAAAGATACCGGTATGCCTCCTACAAGGGCTGAAATAGCGCAATCTCTCGGGTTTCGTAGTGCAAATGCAGCTGAAGAGCATTTAAAAGCTTTAGCTAAAAAAGGTGTTATTGAAATGGTGCCAGGTGCTAGCCGAGGTATTCGCGTAGTTGAAGAAGAACAACCTGAGCAACTTGGTTTACCTTTAATAGGTCAGGTCGCTGCTGGTTCACCGATACTTGCACAAGAGCATGTTGAAAGCCATTATGAAGTTTCAGCTGAATTATTTAAACCTGCGGCTGACTTTTTATTACGTGTAAATGGCATGAGTATGCGGGATATCGGCATAATGGATGGCGATTTATTAGCGGTTCATAAAACCCAAGTTGCCAATAATGGACAGGTTGTTGTTGCTCGTGTAGGCGATGACGTAACCGTTAAACGCTTTGAAAAAAAGGGCAGCCAAGTACTTTTGCATCCTGAAAACGAAGACTTTTCTGATATTGTAGTTGATTTAGAGAGTGAGTCTTTTGACATTGAAGGTTTAGCGGTGGGTGTTATAAGAACAGCCGATTGGATGTAATATAAATTTACACTAACTCATTAACGCTAATATTATTGAATAAATGAATATTAGCGTTTTTTATTATTTTTAAAATCATATTGTTACAAACAAAACTCTTCAAATACAATTAATGCTAATAAAAATCAATTAAACACTGTTTTGCAATAATTAATATGCCTTTTTTAGGCTGTATCCCTTACATTTATGGCTTTCCACTAAAGCCCTCTTCTTGAATTTTTCTAATTAACTTACTGATTTAACAAATTTATCAAAAATATCTTTGTTATTTTTTTGTTAAAACTTGCACAAATAACAATCATGGACTATTTGGTTATAGAGCTGTTTAAAATAAAATTTATTTAAAGCGGTAATAAAAAATATATCAAAATAAATACCAATAATAATAGTGAAATGGCAAAAAGCATTTGAAGTTTAATTTAATTACCTGGTCTGAGGTGGTTTTATTCGATTGATATCTTAGCCATTTCTTTGCTTTAAGCATAAAAGGAGATGTCACATGGGTGTCGTGCGCTTTACCTTGTGGCTTATATTGCTTATCCCTCAATTAAGTTTTGCAAATAGCTCGCTTAATATGAGAACTGGAGTAACCGATATAAGTGAAAACGTTTATCAACTGCATATGATCATTTTTATGATTTGTTGTGTGATAGGCATAATTGTCTTTGGCCTGATGTTTTGGGCTATATTCCGTCATAGAAAATCAAAAGGGGCAAAGCCAGCCCAATTTCATGAAAGTACAAAAATAGAAATATTATGGACTGCAATTCCTTTTATTATATTAATAGGCATGGCAGTACCGGCTACTAAAGCATTGATTGCTATGGAGGATACTTCAAAAGCAGATCTGACCATAAAAATAACCGGATCTCAGTGGAAGTGGCACTATGAATACCTGACTTATGAAGGTAAAAAGGGAGATGTGGATTTCTATTCCATTATGTCTACTTCACAAGATCAAATTACCAATAAAGAAACTAAAGGCGAACATTATTTACTTGAAGTAGATAAACCTTTAGTGATCCCAACAGATAAAAAAGTACGTTTTTTAATGACTTCAGATGATGTGATCCACTCATGGTGGGTACCTGATTTTGCAGTAAAAAAAGATGCTAATCCCGGATTTATTAATGAAGCTTGGACCCGTGTAAATACCCCAGGTACATATAGAGGTCAGTGTGCAGAGCTATGTGGTAAAGACCATGGCTTTATGCCTGTTGTTGTTGTTGCTAAAGCGCCAGCTGAATTTGATGCCTGGTTAAGTGACAGTCAGAAAGAAAAACAAAATGCAGCTCAAGCTGATCAAGCTTTATTATCTCAAACTTTATCAAAAGAAGAATTAATGACTTTAGGTCAACAGGTTTATATGTCTAGCTGTGCCGCATGTCATCAGCCTACTGGGTTAGGGATTCCAGGTGTATTCCCAGGATTAAAAGCAAGCCCAATCGCTTTAGGCGATGTAAATGCACATATCGATGTGGTTTTACATGGTACGCCTGGGACGGCAATGCAAGCATTTGCGAAACAACTTACTTTAAAACAGTTAGCTGCAATTGTAACTTATGAGCGTAATGCTTGGGGTAATGATACGGGTGATTTAGTACAACCTAGCCAAATTAAAGCCAGATTAGGGGGTGATGAATAATGAACTCAATTACTCAAGATCAAAAAGATTCTCAAGAGCAAACAAATGCGCATGAAGGAGTGATCATATCAGATCATGATGATGCTCACGCAGAGGATCATCATGGTCCTGCTAAAGGATTTAAACGTTGGTTATATACAACAAACCATAAAGATATAGGATCAATGTATTTGATCTTTTCATTGGTTATGTTTTTAGTGGGTGGCACCATGGCTATGGTGATCCGGGCTGAGTTATTTCAGCCTGGTTTACAATTAGTCGATCCCCACTTCTTTAATCAAATGACAACTGTGCATGGTCTTATTATGGTGTTTGGTGCCGTCATGCCTGCTTTTGTTGGTCTAGCTAACTGGATGGTGCCTTTAATGATAGGTGCGCCAGATATGGCACTACCAAGAATGAATAACTGGAGCTTTTGGATTTTACCATTTGCCTTTGCTATTTTACTTGGATCATTATTTATGGAAGGCGGTGGCCCTGCTTTTGGTTGGACTTTTTACGCACCACTTTCAACAACATATAGTAATGATAATACCGCTTTATTCGTATTTGCAGTGCATATAATGGGTATAAGTTCAATAATGGGCGCAATTAATGTGATTGTTACCATAGTGAATATGCGTGCTCCGGGCATGACTTGGATGAAGCTGCCATTATTTGTTTGGACTTGGCTAATAACCGCATTTTTATTAATAGCAGTTATGCCGGTACTTGCTGGTGTTGTTACTATGGTTTTGACCGATAAATATTTTGGTACTAGCTTCTTTAATGCCATGGGCGGTGGCGACCCCGTTATGTTCCAGCATATATTTTGGTTCTTTGGTCACCCTGAAGTTTATATTATGATTTTACCTGCATTTGGTATCGTCTCTTCAATTATTCCTGCGTTTTCTCGTAAAAAACTTTTTGGTTATGCCTCTATGGTATATGCCACAGCCTCTATCGCATTTTTATCATTTATCGTTTGGGCACATCATATGTTCACAACGGGCATGCCGTTAGCGGGTGAGTTATTTTTCATGTATACCACTATGTTGATCTCGGTTCCTACTGGGGTGAAAGTCTTTAACTGGGTGGCAACTATGTGGCGAGGCTCTTTAACTTTTGAAGTGCCCATGTTGTTTGCGATTGCGTTTGTGGTGTTATTCACTATAGGGGGGTTTTCAGGGTTAATGTTGGCAATTACGCCCGCCGACTTTCAATACCATGATACCTATTTTGTGGTGGCACATTTCCATTATGTATTAGTGACTGGGGCAATATTCTCCATTATGGCAGGAGTATATTATTGGCTGCCAAAATGGACTGGCAATATGTTTAATATTGCACTGGCAAAATGGCATTTCTGGCTTTCTTTAGTATCAGTAAATGTATTGTTTTTCCCTATGCACTTTGTTGGTTTAGCGGGAATGCCGCGTCGTGTACCAGATTATGCGCTGCAGTTTGCTGATTTTAACGCCATTATTAGTATAGGTGGTTTTGCATTTGGTTTATCACAATTACTATTTGTAGCTGTGGTTTATAAGTGCATTAAAGGTGGCGATAAAGTACCTGCAAAAGTATGGGAAGGTGCTGAAGGGCTAGAGTGGGAGGTTGATTCTCCCGCACCATATCATACTTTTGAAACACCACCAAGAATAAAGGATTAGCCAATGACGAGTCAGGGGAAATTAATCCGAAAATTAGCTTTTGCCTGTATTGGTATGTTTGGTTTTGCTTTTGCATTAGTGCCGCTATATGACGTGTTTTGTGATATCACTGGGCTCAATGGTAAACCTAGTTTAGAGCAAGCTAATGTGAGCGGTACTATAGATGAAAGCCGTATTGTTGATGTGGGGTTTATTACTCATATTCAAAACCAAGCACCTTTTAAGGTATCTGCTGATAAAGCTATTATTTCAGTGCAACCTGGCGCGATGCATAAGGTCGTGTTTAAAGCTAAAAATGAAAGTGATGTAAGCCGCATGATGCAGGCTGTACCGTCTGTATCACCAGGGCTTGCTGCCAAATACATGCATAAAATTGAATGTTTTTGTTTTAATCAGCAAGCATTAGAAGCTGGTGAAGAGGCTGATTTGGCTTTGATGTTTTATATAGACACAGCACTACCTTTAGAATTTGAAGAATTAACTTTGTCCTACACCGTATTTGATATTACAAAAAGCGGTCAAATGGGGTCTTCCCAAGGAGCAAGTAAATGAAAGAACAATATGAAAAGTATTATGTACCAGCACAAAGTCCGTGGCCATTTGTAGGCGCAGTTGGCTTATTTTTTATTGCGGTTGGTGCAGGTTTAACCGTTATGCAAATGGGTAAAGAGGCAAGCTCAGGGCAATACATATTATTAGTTGGGGTTGCGGTTATCCTTTATATGTTATTTGGTTGGTTTAAAAATGTGATAGATGAATCTATGGCAGGTTTATATTCTAAGCAATTAGATATTTCTTTTAGGCAGGGAATGGCTTGGTTTATTTTGTCGGAAGTCATGTTCTTTTTTGCCTTTTTTGGAGCATTATTTTATGCCCGAATGTTATCAATACCTTGGTTAGGCGGTGCTGATAATAATGCAATGACCAATGAAGTATTATGGAACGGCTTTGAAGCTGCTTGGCCACTATTAACAACACCTTCTGGTGAAACAACTCAGGCGATGGGTTGGCAAGGTTTGCCATTAATAAATACCTTAATTCTATTAACTTCATCAATCACAATTCATTTTGCTCATGTCGCGTTAGAGAAAAATAAACGAGGACAACTTAAAGTATTTATGATGCTAACAGTATTACTAGGCGTAGGGTTTTTATTCTTACAAGTAGAAGAATATATACATGCATATAATGATTTAGGTTTAACTTTAGAGTCGGGTATTTATGGTAATACCTTTTTCATGTTAACTGGCTTTCATGGCATGCATGTTACTTTAGGCACAATTATGTTGTTTATCGTGATGCTTAGAATATTTAAAGGGCATTTTAGTGCTAAAAATCATTTCATGTTTTTAGCTGCTGCTTGGTATTGGCATTTTGTAGATGTTGTGTGGTTAATTTTGTTTATGTTTGTATATGTTATTTAAGTTTTTGGCAGACGGGGCGTTAGCCGCGCTATTTTAGCTTTTATAAAAGTGCGAATAAATTCCCGCCCACGAGAAATAAATTCTGACGGCGGGAGTCTTAACTGCGTAATTAAAAGGGGCTTGAATTGGGGGTGATCCACCCAAGCATAATAGCCATAACAATACATACCATAGCTAAAGCAGAAAACATCACCCTGCGGCCAAGTAGTTGAGATATAGAAGGGCCATTAGGGTCATTTTTTAACATAACAAATAACGCCTTAAAAAGGTTAAATACGATAAAAACTAATAATAAAACAATAATAATTTTAACTAACATCTTATTCTCCGGAAGTGTCTATGTTGATTAGTTTAAGAAATAAACAATATCAGTTTTCATTTATATCACTAATTTTGGTGATATTGGTAGTATCTTTATGTTTCTATTTAGCTGAATGGCAAATGCAAAGAGCTGAAAATAAACAACAAAGACTAGATTATATTGCAGTGATGCAAAATAAAGGTGAACTTGACTGGGCTAAATTGAATAATTTGCCTGCAACCTTTAATAAAACGGGTTTACAGTTAAAAACAACTGGCAAACTAGATAGTCATAAGTATTGGTTATTGGATAACAGAACATTAAATGGTCGTGCTGGCTATGACGTGATCACCATTTTTTATCCTTCAATTTCTAACTCCTTACCTTTTAACCCAGTAAACAAGCAGCAAGCTTTATTAGTTAATTTTGGCTGGATACCGCAAGGTGAAAGCCGAAACCAGCTACCTAAAATTCAATTACCCAAACAAGAAATTACGATCAATGTACAACTTAAACAGGGTGACTTAGCGGGATTTTATTTAAGTGATGCAGGGCTTACAGCGCAAGGTTGGCCCAAGCAAATTCAATTTATTGATATTCACATGCAAACTGAGCAAAGCAGCCAGCAACTCGTTAGTTATATGGCTTATGCTATGGATAAAAACCCGTTGGCTCAACCACATTATCAAAGTGTGGTGATGCCGCCAGAAAAACATCACGCTTATGCATTGCAATGGTTACTCATAGGATTTGCAGCCTTAGGTATTTTCATATTTGCAGTACGTAGTCAAAATAACAATCAAAAAAACACACAAAAAGCGTTAAATAAACAGATCCCTATAGGAGAAGTAAATGACAAATAAAAAAACCATTATTATTTTCATTGTCAGTTTTATCGTGCCATTAGTTTTGGCTTATACAGTATTAAAACTTGAATTAATTCCAACAAATACAGTTAACCAGGGAGAGTTTTTATCGCAGGAAGTAAAGTTAGATTCTTGGGCTGAAATAGAACCAAAGGCTTGGTCTATTGCTTACATTGCAGCAAAACAATGTAATGAAAAGTGTATAAGTCGTAGAGCTGAATTAAAAAACCTTCACTTAGCCTTAGGTAAAAATCAAGGCAAAGTAGATTTAGTACTATTAGGTAAAGATGAACTGACAGAGGATGGCTTTAAAAACTATGTTTATAACAATAACCAATTAAAGCAAGACGCTTTATATTTAGTTGACCATATGGGGTTAGTGGTATTGGTTTATCCAATAACCGATGATGAGCAAATAAATAGAATGACCAATAAAGGTTTGATGAAAGACCTTAAAAAACTGTTAAATTATGCCCGCAGTTCTTAGTGAAACAATAAAGGAATAATCACAACGATTTAAAAATAAAAACAATGATATTAAGTAGTTGAAGGATTAATAACAATGAATAAAAAAGTATCTCAATATTTTAAAAATAAATATCAGGCTTTAGTTTTATTTAGCTGTTTATTTGCAGTAGTGGTAGTTGGTTTAGGTGCTTATACCAGATTAAGTGATGCCGGTTTAGGTTGCCCTGATTGGCCTGGATGTTATGGTTTTTTAACAGTACCTAAGCATTTAAGTGACATGTCTTTAGTTGAACAAAACTTCCCTGGTGCTGTTGTAGAATCAGGCAAAGCTTGGAAAGAAATGATCCATAGATATTTTGCTGGTACTTTAGGTTTAATGCTATTAGCTATCATGCTGTATTCACTTTACCTTTTTAAAAATCAGTCTTTAAATTCAGCGAAGTTAAAAAAACATATCACTCCACTTAAATTACCCATATTTCTAGTTCTACTGGTAATTTTTCAAGCGATATTAGGTATGTTAACTGTGACTATGGCCTTACAGCCTTTAATTGTAATGGGTCATTTATTGGGTGGTTTTGCCATCTTAACCCTATCCAGTTTGTTATATTTTCGTATAACCAGTAAACCTATAACAGGAGAAAAGGCCTCAATAATAGGTCATTTTTCTTGGTGTCTATTTGCTTTGGTTGTATTGCTGATTCAAATTGCTTTGGGGGGGTGGTTGGCTGCAAACTACGCTGCGCCTTATTGTGTTGGTTTACCTTTATGTTCAGGTAATTGGCAGCAAACATTTTCCTTGTTGGATGTATTTCAACTTCCATCTTCGGCAAGCAATTATGAATTTGGTGTTTTATCGTCAGAGGCACGTCAATCCATTCATTTAGTCCATAGATTTTGGGCCATAGTCACAGCAACTGTGATTGTATTTGTTGCCATTCGTATTTGGCTGCAAGCTCTAACTAGTAAAATTAAAAATGCTGCTGTACTTGTTGTTATTGCAGTAATTTGCCAAATTTTATTAGGGGGTATTTTAATATATTGGCATTTTCCTATTAGCATCGCATTAGCCCATAACTTAATGGCTGCTATGTTATTAATAAGCTTGATTCGATTAAGTTATTTCATACATAAAGTAAAAAGTGATTTGTAGATGGTGCTTTCGCCGTGTGATTTATAAGTAAGAATTAAAGAATTAAAGAATTAAAGAATTAAAGAATTAAAGAATTAAAGAATTAAAGAATAATAAAAATCCGTCCCTAATGTTTAGGAGAAATAAAATGGAAAATACATTAGTACAAAAAACACATTTAAAAAGAGCTGTTAAATCAGCAAGCATCATAGATTATTTAGAGCTATGTAAAATCAAAGTGGTTGCATTATTAGTGCTTACTGCGTTGGTGGGTTTAGCATTGGCGCCAGATATGGGGCGAAGTCTATTATTACAGAGCTTGAGCTTAATAGGCATAGGGCTATTAGCGAGTAGTGCGGCTGTTATCAACCACATTGTAGATCATGAAATTGATGCAAAAATGGCGCGTACTAAAAATAGGCCTGTTGTGAAAGGACGCGTATCACGTAAACAAGCACTTATGTTTTCAGCATCCATTGCTGTGATTGGTTTTGTATGTTTGGTATTGGCAGCTAACTGGTTAACCGCAGGGTTAACCTTATTTGCTTTGGTAGGTTATGCCTTTATCTATACCTTATATTTAAAGCGTGCTACACCACAAAATATTGTAATTGGAGGGTTAGCAGGTGCTATGCCGCCATTATTAGGTTGGGTATCTGAAACTGGTCAATTGGCTGCTGAGCCTTGGCTATTAGTAATGATAATATTTACTTGGACGCCACCACATTTTTGGGCTTTAGCGATACATAGAAGAGAAGATTACAAAAAAGCAAATATTCCTATGTTACCTGTTACCCATGGCATCACATTTACTAAAACGTGTGTATTGCTATATAGCTTATTATTAGCTTTAGTATGTATTTTACCCTATTTGATAGGTATGTCAGGTTACTTTTATTTAGCTGCCGCCATTGTTTTAAACGGCGTATTTATTTATAAAGCTGTAAAACTAAAGCTATCAAAAACATCAGAGGGTGCAATGGATTTATTTAAGTTTTCTATTATTCAATTAATGTTACTCTTTATCGCACTATTCATAGATAAAGCAATTATTGCATAAGAAAATGATGATAAGAGTATTATTGATTTTATTAATTGGTTGCACTGTTAGTGGGTGTTTTGAAGTGCAACCACCCGAGACTAAGGCGCTTGTTTATTCAGAAGCCAGAGAACTTAAACCTTTTGTTTTAGAAGAGCAAAATGGGAAACAAATTACCAATGAAGCACTAAAAGGCCAATGGAATTTATTGTTTTTAGGTTATACCCATTGCCCAGATATTTGTCCAATGACACTCGCTAAGTTAAATCAGGTTTATAAGCGCCTTACTATAGAGCATAAATTAAAGGTGTGGTTTATTTCAGTAGACCCAGCCCGAGATTTAGTTGAAAAAAGAAAGCAGTATATAGAGTACTTTAATCCCGACTTTATTGGCGCTACAGGGCCGCATACTCAACTATTTCCTTTTGTTAGAGACTTAGGTCTAATCTACGCCATTACAGATGGAGAAGCAGGACAAGCGTACTCGGTAGATCATAGTGCATCAATTGCTTTAGTTGATGATCAAGGCAAGTTAAGAGCTATTTTTAAACCTGAGTTTATAAAAGGTCAGCCGCCATTGGTAAATACAGAGCAGCTTATTACGGATTTTAAATTGATTACCCAATTCTATTAGTTTGAAGTATGTAATAAATACTCCCTACTTTTACTGTGATTTTTTATCCTAAATACAGGTGTTTCTATTAAATAGATTCACCTTTATTTGTCTGCTATCTAGCTTAGTCACACGTTAAATTCATAAGCCAAGATATTTATTCAATAACAATAATCATTCCACCATGTATCAACTCACTTAATTACCTTATTTTATAAATATCTCTATTAAATTTAATTAATTATCAATTTTTTGTGGAAAATTAAAGATCACCGTCTAAGCTTTTAACTAAAGATAAACAAGGATTGATCATTAATGTTTCAGTTGCCAGAAGAGCTTCAAATAAACAATGTTGCTACATTACATCAAAGCTTAATTGAGCTACTTGATGAAGGTAAAGAAATCGAGATAGATATCAACCAAGTCGTACAAGCCGATACTGCATCAGTGCAATTATTATGCGCCTTACAAAAACACTTACTATCAACACAACTCAAAATTCAATGGCATGGTAAAAGCGATGCCTTGATTGCCTCAGCTAAATCGCTTGGGGTATTAACATTTTTAGAAATCGAACAATCATAATAAGAGGTCATTATGAAAAAAATCTTGGCTGTAGATGATTCTGCATCTATGAGACAAATGGTTAGTTTCACCCTAAAAAAAGCAGGCTTTGATGTTACAGATGCTAAAGACGGTAGTGAAGCGCTAGGGATTGCAAAACTAGGTACTTTTGATGCGGTTATTTCTGATGTAAATATGCCAATTATGGATGGCATTACCTTGATCAGAGAATTAAGAGCATTACCTGAATATAAATTTACACCTATGTTAATGCTAACAACTGAATCCGGATTAGATAAAAAAACGGAAGGTAAAGCTGCAGGCGCAACTGGCTGGATAGTTAAGCCATTTAACCCTGAACAATTACTAGCTGTGATTAAAAAAGTAATACGTTAAGCAATATGTAATAGGGAGGTTATATGAGCATCGATCTTAGTCAGTTTTTTGAAGTGTTTTTTGAAGAAAGCTTTGAAGGCTTAGATGCAATGGAAGCTGAATTACTAAATTTAGAACCAGGAGATCTTGACTCAGAAACCATCAATACTATTTTTAGAGCGGCTCACTCAATTAAAGGTGGCAGTGGTACATTTGGTTTTAACTCAGTTGCAGATTTTACCCATGTTTTAGAAACCTTATTAGACCAAATAAGAAATGGTGAGCGAAACCTCGAAACGGTTCATGTAAATCTATTATTAAAATCGGTTGATTGTTTAAGAGAAATGCTTGGAGCCTTACAGTCAGAACAAGAACCTGATTTAACAGATTCAAATGTATTAAAAGCGGAATTTGAAGCAATATTAAATATTGAGCATGACGATTCTCAAGCTTCAGGCGCTAGCGTTAATGCCAAATCATTAGACACCTATCAAGTTGATTTCAAACCTCTACATCATTTATTTAAAACTGGTAATGAGCCTTTATATCTTTTCAGTGAATTAGCTGACCTAGGTGAATGCTCAGTTTCTTCTGATTTATCTGAATTACCAGATATTCACGATATTCAGCCAGATGAATGTTATTTAGCTTGGACATTTTTTGTAGAAACCCATGAAGATGATAAAAAAATTAAAGAAATTTTTGAATGGGTGGAAGATGATGCAAAGATTGACATTACACTTTGTGGAGGGTTATTTGAAGATGATGAAGCAACGCCAGAAGCGACTGCAACACCTGAACCAGAAAAAGCAGCTGTAGAAACCTCCCCCGAACCTGATGTCGTAAAAGCACCAACAAAAGAGGCTTCTAATGAGCCTGCCAAAAAAACAACTAAAACCAGTGGTGAATCAACTTCAATACGCGTAGGCATAGATAAAGTCGATTCCCTGATTAATATGGTTGGTGAGTTAGTGATCACCCAAGCCATGCTAACTCAGCTTGGTGAAGGAGATATGACCGAAAACAAACAAATGGCACTCAAAGAAGGCTTAGCACAACTTGCTCATAATACCCGAGACCTTCAAGAAAGCGTAATGCGTATACGCATGATGCCAATTAGCTTTGTATTTAGTCGTTTTCCGCGTTTAGTACGTGATATCTCCCAAAAATTAAATAAAGAAGTTGAGCTAAAACTCATAGGTGAAACAACCGAATTAGATAAAACCGTGATGGAAAAAATATCTGATCCTATGGTGCATTTAGTGCGGAACTCTCTAGATCATGGATTAGAAACACCAGAACACAGAATAGAAGCAGGTAAAGACCCGATAGGCAAAGTCACCCTAAATGCATTTCATCAAGGTGGCAATATTGTTATTGAAATAATGGATGATGGCAATGGCCTAAATACTGACAAAATAAAATCTAAAGCAATAGAGAAAGGTTTGATCAGTGAAAATGAAAACCTAACCGATGATGAGATAAATGAATTAATTTTCATGCCCGGTTTTTCAACCGCAGATGCTGTAAGTGATTTATCTGGTCGTGGTGTGGGCATGGATGTAGTTAAACGAAATATTCATGCACTTAATGGTTCTATTGATGTTACCTCTGAACGCGGCGTAGGTTCTACTTTCACAATTCGATTGCCGCTAACTTTAGCCATACTTGATGGCCAATTAGTCACATTAGGCAAGCATACTTATATCGTGCCTTTAATTTCAATTGTTGAATCATTACAAGTTGATTTAAAACAAGTTAACTGTGTAGGTGGTGGCGTAGACGTACTTAGGTTAAGAGATGAGTACATCCCTATATTAAGGTTATTCCAAATATTTAATCATACAGGTGCGATAGAAGAGTTAGATAAAGGTTTATTGGTCATAGTTGAAAGTGATAATCAAAAAGTAGGTTTATTGGTTGATGATTTATTGGCACAACAACAAGTTGTTATAAAAAGCTTAGAAGCTAATTACCAAAAAGTAGATGGCGTATCAGGCGCAACAATTTTAGGTGATGGTCGTGTATCTCTGATTGTAGATATTAGCGGGCTAATAAAGTTGGCGGGGCTGAAAAAAGCAGGCAGTCAAAAACTGGCAATTGATAACTCTGTGTTAGAGCCAGGGTAAAGATTAAGTCAGTTCATCAATTAGTTGAAATTAAAAAATTTTACAAGTAACCAAAGAGTAGTAAAAATCATGTTGGGGTAGGTTAGATGGAACAAACACAACAGCAGTCGCAGCAGCAAAATGAGCTACATTCACCAAGTGTAAATCAAGAAGATGTTCAGCAATTTTTAACTTTCATTATGGATGAAGAAGAATACGGTGTAGATATTTTAACGGTACAAGAAATTAGAGGTTGGGAAGAAATTACCGCGATTCCCAATGCACCGGTTTTTGTAAAAGGTGCTATTAACTTAAGAGGCACCATAGTGCCAATAATAGATTTACGTTTAAGGTTTGGTTTAACCTCAGTCAAATATGGGCCATTAACCGTAATAATAGTGGTTAAGGTTGAATTAAAAGTAGGTTCTAAAATTATGGGGTTAGTGGTAGATGCCGTATCCGATGTGTACAGCATAGGTCAGCAACAAGCTACAGATGTACCCGATATAAGTAAAAGTGACAATGCCGAATTTGTGCATGGTTTAGTCAATGTAGGAGAAAAAATGGTGGTACTTTTACATTTAGAAAGAGTTTTAAATTTATTACAAGAAACAGATCACGATTTATTAGCAGGTTAACTATTCAAAACATTCAAATTTAAATTATTAAGTCAGGAAATTCCTTGCGCAAGGGGGCGAAATGGAAAAAGTTAGTGTAAGAGCAAAACTCGTGAATAAGCTGCTAATAGTGGCTGTGATTATTCTGATATCCTTTATTATTAGCCTGCAAATTGCGGGTGTTAACTTCGAACAACAAACCATGATGGCCATAGTGATATTTGCCCTGGCTACAAGTGGCGCCTTATTTTATTTGCATCAAACACTAGATGTACTAGCTGCCAAGCTCGACTTAATAGATTCCAGCTTACCTTTCTTAAAAGATAATGATCAATATGGTTTTGATAACCTAAATCAAGATGCTTATCCTGCTTTTTTTAGAAGTGTATCTAATTTATTTACAATTGAGGTTGAAGCTCCTGAAGAAGTTAAACCCGATAAATTAGATGTTTCTAAATTAAAAGCATTAGATGTATGTCAGGGTAATGTAATGATGGCTGATGCAGATTGTAATATTACTTATGTTAATACTTCAGTGACTGCCATGTTACAAAAAAATGAAGTAGCATTGCGCACCCTGCTACCTAATTTTAATGTTGCGACGCTTATAGGCACTAATGTAGATGTTTTCCATAAAAACCCAAGTCATCAACGCTCATTATTACAATCACTAAACCAACCATATAGCACTAGACTTGAATTAGGCGATTTAACCTTTAGCTTGATCGCCTCTCCTTTATTTGATGAAAAAGGTAAACGTTTAGGTACTGTAGTTGAATGGGAAGATATGTCTGAGCGCTTAAATGCAGAAAAAGCAGCAGAAGATATTGCAAATGCCAACCAAAGAACAACAAGTGCATTAGATGTGTGTCAGGCAAATGTGATGATGGCGGATGCAGATTATAATATTGTATATGTAAATAAGGCTGTAACAGCCATGTTAGCAAATAATGAGCAGCAGTTAAGAACCGCATTGCCTCAGTTTAACGTTGCTAATTTAATTGGTACTAATATAGATACCTTCCATGTTAACCCTGCACATCAAAGAGGTATGCTAGACAATCTAAAATCTACGTACAAAACTAATTTAGAACTTGCGGGCTTTACCTTTGGTTTAATCGCTACACCAGTATTTAATGATGACAATGAGCGTATTGGCACGGTAGTAGAGTGGGAAGATAAAACAGAACGTTTAGCGGCAGAGCTTGAAGCAGCTGAAATAGCCAATGTAAATGCCAGAACATCTAATGCGCTGAAAGTATGTCAGGCGAATGTAATGATGGCAGATGCTGACTTAAACATTGTATACGTGAATGATGCAGTTAAAGGCATGCTTCGTAACAGAGAAAAACAACTGCAAGCGTTATTACCAAACTTTAGAGTTGATAAGTTAATAGGCACTTGTGTTGATGATTTCCATAAAGACCCAGCTCATCAGCGAGGCATGTTAGATAAGTTAAGAGATGTGTATAAAACTGACCTTAATTTAGGCGAAATGATCTTTGGTTTAATAGCTACACCAGTATTTAATGATGATGGTGAGCGTGTAGGCACAGTCGTTGAATGGGAAGATAAAACAGAGCGTTTAGCTGCAGAGCGTGAAGCAGCTGAAATAGCTAATGCCAATTCAAGAACCACAAGTGCATTAGATGTTTGTCAGGCAAATATTATGATGGCAGATGCAGATTATAACATTGTATATGTTAATGAAGCTGTTGTGGCTATGTTAAGTATGAATGAGCAGCAGTTAAGGACTGTATTACCTAAGTTTGATGTTGCTAGTTTAATTGGTACTAATATAGATACTTTCCATAAAAATCCGGCACATCAACGCGGCATGTTAGATAAATTAACATCAACTTATCAAACAGATTTAGAACTAGCTGGCTTTACCTTTGGCTTAATAGCGACACCAGTATTTAATGATGAAAATGAACGCTTAGGCACAGTTGTAGAATGGGAAGATAAAACTGAGCGTTTAGCACGTGAACGAGCTGAACGCGCAGAAGCTGCCGAAAATTTACGTATAAAACAAGCGCTTGATAATGTATCAGCCAATGCCATGATAGCCGATGCAGGTAATAACATTGTATTTATGAATGAAGCAGTGCAAGGCATGATGCGTGATGCTGAGGCTGATATTCGTACTGATTTACCTAACTTTAATAGTAATAGCCTGATCGGCCAAAATGTGGATGTATTCCATAAAAATCCAGCTCATCAACAAAATATGCTTAAAAGCTTAGCCAGTACTTATAAAACAGAAATTGTTGTTGGTGGCCGTACATTCTCATTAATCGCGAATCCGATTAATTCAGATGATGGCGAGCGAGTTGGAACAGTTGTTGAGTGGAATGATAGAACCGCAGAAGTGGCAATCGAAAAAGAGATTGATGGCATTATTGCTTCAGCTGGTCGAGGGGAACTAGATGCGAGACTTGAAGAAGGTGATAAATCAGGGTTCTTCCTTAACTTAACGCAAGGGCTTAATACTTTAGTTGAAATAGTTGATGATGCTGTTGCAGAAACGGGCTCTATGTTAGATGCCATGGCTCATGGTGATTTGACTAAGCGCATAGATAAAGATTATGAAGGTTCGTTTGATAAATTAAAACGAGATGCTAATACCACAGCAGAAAAATTAACCGAAGTAATAGATCAAATTAATACTTCAGCAACACTTGTAGCAAGCGGTGCGGAAGAGATATCACAAGGAAATGCTGATTTAAGTCAAAGAACCGAAGAGCAGGCTTCTTCATTAGAAGAAACAGCATCGAGTATGGAGGAGATGACAAGCACAGTAAGACAAAATGCCGATAATGCTAAGGTTGCCAATGAACTTGCCGCTAATACGCAAGATCAAGCATCTCAAGGTGGCCAAGTCGTACAACGTGCAGTAACTAGCATGGCTGAAATTAATGATTCAAGTAAAAAAATCTCTGACATCATAGGTGTGATTGATGAAATTGCTTTCCAAACTAACTTACTTGCATTAAACGCAGCGGTAGAAGCTGCCAGAGCTGGTGAGCAAGGTCGAGGTTTTGCGGTGGTTGCTGGTGAAGTAAGAAACTTAGCACAACGCTCCGCAGCGGCAGCGAAAGAGATAAAAGAGCTAATTAGAGACAGTGTAAGCAAAGTAGAAGATGGTACATTGCTTGTTAATGAGTCGGGTACTACGTTGCAGAAAATTGTATTGTCGGTGCAAAAAGTAACAGAAATGATAGCTGATATTACCGTTGCATCTGAAGAGCAAAGCTCAGGAATCGAGCAGGTAAATAAAGCCATTACACAAATGGATGAAATGACACAACAAAATGCTGCATTGGTAGAGGAGGCATCTGCTGCGGGTGAATCTATGGCTGAACAAGCCAATGGTATGCGTCAGTTATTAACATTCTTTAAATCTAATGCTGGTGGTCATAACGCTGCCTTACCGGCTCCTACTAGTCATAAACCAGCGGCTCCAAAAGCAAGTAGAGCCCAAAGGTTAGCGAGTCCTTCAACTGGAGATGACTTTGTTGATTCAGCAGATGAATGGGAAGAGTTTTAAACCCATAAATAAGTAGAGATAACGACTTATTTGGCAAGCTATGTTAGAGCAATTATTGATTTATAACATAGTTTGTTTTCATCTGAAAAGATAAGGGAATAACTGTGAGCAAAGAGTTTTTACTTACCGATAGTGAGTTTTCTCATATTGTTGATTTAGTTTATAAGGCATGTGGCATTGTGCTTGGTGAACATAAGCGAGAAATGGTTTATTCAAGACTTGCTAGGCGTATTCGCAGCTTAAAACTAAGTAATTTTGAGCAGTACTTAGATTATTTAGAGCTGAATAAAGATAAAGAGTTTAGTAACTTTATTAATGCAATCACAACAAATTTAACCTCTTTTTTTCGTGAAAAGCATCATTTTGAATTTTTAAAAAAAACCTTAGTGCCAAAACTTTTAAAAGAGAATCGAGCGACTAAGCGGGTAAGAATTTGGTCAGCTGGATGTTCTACAGGAGAAGAGCCTTATTCTATCGCTATGACTCTAGCTGATATGTTTCCAATTGGTTGGGACGTAAAAATACTGGCTACAGATTTAGATTCAAACGTATTAGAAAAGGCCAACTCAGGTGAGTATTCAGCGAATTCAACTACGGGTTTAGAGCCTGAGATTTTAAAAAAATGGTTTTTTAAAGATAAACAAGGTGAAAATTATAAAGTAAAACCTGCATTAAAAAAAATGATCCACTTTAAGCGGCTAAACCTATTGCAAAAGTGGCCTATGAAAGGCACGTTTGATTTGATTTTTTGTCGTAATGTAGTGATTTATTTTGATAAAGAAACCAAAGAAGGCTTATTTAATAATTACGCTAATATTTTAATACCCCAAGGCCATTTATTTTTAGGTCACTCAGAAAGTATGAGTAAAGAGCAAAAAAACTTTAATAGTTTAGGCAAAACCATGTATCAAAAAATTAAGTAACAATGATTGGATTACCGCAGTTACAGGATGTTCAAAGTTGAAAGTGAGTGAAACTTGTTTTTAGCACTAATATATAAGGTTGTATTTTGCAGCATGAATTTAAGCCCGTTTATCCGGGATTTGAGAACATTAAAAGATACTGGGACCGCAGTAGGAAAATTGTGGTAGCAAAAATATTACCTGGTGAATTTTATGTTACTAAGCAAAGGGAAGTGATCTCAACCGTATTAGGTTCGTGTATCTCTGCGTGTGTTTATGATGAGGTTATGGGCATAGGAGGCATGAATCACTTTATGCTACCTATTAATAAAGCTGCATCCCTTGGTACAGTAGAAGACCAACTTAGCTGTCGTTATGGTAACTGGGCGATGGAGTTTTTAATTAATGAAGTGATTAAAAATGGCGGCAACAGAAAAAACTTAAAAGTAAAACTCTTTGGTGGCGGCCAAATAATCCAATCTATGACAGATGTCGGTGAAGGCAATATTAAGTTTGCTTCTGCTTACTTGAAGCAAGAGGGACTGAGTGTTGATTCTCATGATGTTGGTGGTCCATGGCCTCGTAAGGTATTGTTTTACCCTGAGACAGGTAAAGCGCAAGTGAAAAAATTACGCAGTATGCATAACGATACAATTCAACAACGTGAGAACAGGTACTTACATGAAATTGAAGTGCAGGATACGCATACCGATATTGAATTGTTTTAATTTAGGTAATTTAAGAGTAATCACCTAAAGAGAGGTGTTATATGATAAAAGTTTTAGTTGTTGATGATTCCCCATTAATTAGGGCTTTGTTAACAGAAGTGCTGCAATTAGCAAATGATATTCAGGTGATAGGTTCAGCTGAAGATCCATTTGATGCCAGAGAAAAAATAAAAACATTAAACCCTGATGTCTTAACCCTTGATATTGAAATGCCAAAAATGGATGGCATTAGCTTTTTAAAAAATTTAATGCGTTTAAGACCTATGCCCGTTGTGATGATTTCTACTTTAACACAGCAAGGTGCGCCAGCAACTTTAGAGTCATTAGAGTTAGGTGCAATAGACTTTATTGCGAAACCGACTAAAAATGTAGCGAAAGAGTTAAGAGATTACACTGATATTTTGCATGATAAAATACGCGCAGCAGCAAGTGCAAGGGTAAGGCCTTTTTTACCTTTAAAAGAAAATAAACATGCAAAAATAGCTAACCCTGAAACTGTTAGGTTTAAAGTGAATCATTTATCTGTTATTGGCGCTTCAACAGGAGGCACAGAGGCAATTAAAGAGGTGTTAACCCGTTTACCTACACATTTTCCTGCTGTTGTTATTACACAGCATATTCCACCTGTATTTAGCACCTCTTTTGCTGAGCGTATGGATCGCACATCAGCTATGACTGTTAAAGAGCCAAAAGATGGTGAGATCATAGAAACCGGTACTGTGTATATCGCGCCTGGAGATCATCATTTAAGTATTAAGCGTAAAGGTAGTGACTTAGTGTGTTCTTTATCTCAAAGTGAGCCTGTGAATCGTCACCGGCCTGCTGTAGATGTATTATTTGATTCTGTCGCTAAATTAGGGTTAAAGAGTTTAACAGCATGTATTTTAACTGGCATGGGCTCTGATGGCGCGAAAGGGTTATTAAACCTAAAAGAAGCGGGGGCTAAAACTTTTGTGCAAGATGAAAAAAGCTGTGTGGTATTTGGTATGCCAAAAGCAGCATTTGAATTGGGAGCTGCCAGCAAGCAAGTTCCGTTAGAACAAGTTGCTGACGTATTAATGCGCTTAGCGATAAAGCGTTAAGTTATAGGGAGTAAATCTCGGTAGTCAGTTATTGCAGGGAACTGGTTAATAGTATTAACTGGTTTTTTGCTATCAGGATTAGCAACTGCCAGTAAGTGCCCTATACCAAAAGTTTGAGCCGATTTAAGAATAGTTAAACTATCATCTACAAATAGCGTTCGGTTTTTATCAAATTTTAACCTTTGCTCTAACTGCTGCCATAACGATTGATGCTCTTTACTGACACCAAACTCATGAGTAGAAATTATCTCATCTAAGTATTCATCTATTTGAGTACGTTCTATTTTTAAAGATAGACTTTCTGGATGTGCATTAGTTAATAAAACCAGCGTTTTTCCTGAAGCTTTAAGTGCTTTTAAAAACTCAGGCACATCTTCTCGGATTGCTATTAAATGTTGTATTTCACGCTTTAGCGCTACGATAGGTAAAGAAAGTTCTTTTTGCCAATAATCTAAGCAATACCACTGAATTTTTCCTTCTACAGCTTGATATCTAGATACTAAATCAGCCTTGGCTTCATCAAAGGTAATGTTTTGCTTTTGTGCCATTTTTGTAGGTACTAGCTCTAACCAAAAATGGTTGTCGAAATGAAGATCTAAAAGGGTGCCATCCATGTCGAGTAATACAGTATCAATATTAGGCCAATTTAACATAGTTTTTAATCGCAAAGTTTATATGTGTCATTGTCAGCTATGATAACAAAAAAACATTAGTTTTAAAGTTCAACACACTCTAGGTTTTTTATAATAAAACAATTATGATTCACATATTATTTATTCAATTCAAAGTGATGGTATGGCACAGAAAAAGGAGCATCAGTTGCCGGATATTTTAGCAACTGACATAGTCGCTAAAAGTAGATTATTCACTATAGAATCGTTAGATTTAGCATTTTCAAATGGTGAACAACGTCAATATGAGCGTATTAAAGGTGGCGGGCGAGGCGCAGTGATGATAGTGCCCCTTCTTGACGATGATACGCTATTATTAGTAAGAGAATATTGTGCGGGTACGCATGATTATCAATTAGGTTTCCCTAAAGGTCTTATAGACCCAGGCGAAGATGCAATGCAAGCTGGTAATCGTGAATTAAAAGAAGAAGCAGGTTTTGGTGCTAAAAAATTAGTAGAGCTAAAGCAGGTGAGTTTGGCACCAAGCTACTTTAACGCAAAAATGCATATTATACTTGCTGAGCAACTATTCGCTGAATCATTATTAGGTGATGAACCTGAACCGCTAGAAGTTGTACGTTGGCCAATAAGCCAATGGCAAGCGCTATTAACTCAAAAAGACTTTACTGAAGCCAGAAGTGTGGCTGCATTATTTTTAGCCAAAGAGCACTTAGCCAGTAGAGCAAAATAAACAGGATCTAATTATGCAGTCTTTCCTTGAACCCTGTATTGAAATAGCAAAAAAAGCTGGCCAAGCGATCATGGATATTTATGATCAAGAAGATATTGGTCAGCAGCAAAAAAGTGATGATACGCCTGTTACTAAAGCAGATTTGGCTGCCAATAAGATTATCATTGATGGCTTAATGAAATTAACGCCTGATATTCCGATTATGTCTGAAGAAACGGCCATTCCACCTTTAAATGAAAGAAAAGATTGGACACGTTACTGGTTGCTCGACCCTATGGATGGCACCGGTGAGTTTATTTTAAAAAGTGGTGACTTTGCTGTAAATATTGCTTTGATTGAAAATAATAAACCTGTATTAGGCATTATTCATTGGCCTATTAAAGATGCGACTTATTTTGCCGCCAAAGATTTTGGTGCTTTTAAACGTGAACACACAATAACTGCTGATAGTAATCAAGATACTAAGCTTGAAGTGGTGAAGCATCATAAATTAACCCTAGCGGTCAGTCGCAGGCAAAAAATAGAAGCTGTAAGCTGCTATTTAGATCGTGATTTTGACACTATTGCGGTAGGTTCTTGTTCTTTAAAGGCTTGCATGATTGCAGAAGGTAAAGCTGATTGTTTTTTACGTGTTGGCCCAACAGGTGAGTGGGATACAGGTGCGTCACAAATTATAGTTGAGCAAGCTGGTGGTCAAATTCTAAGTGCTGAATTTAATCCTATCTCCTATAATCAAAGAGAGATCACTGAAAATCCTGATTTCATTATTATGGGGCACAATGACTGGCCTTGGCAAAAGATGATTACGCCACACCGCAGAACTGAACTTTTATAGTTTTGCTGTAAAATTCAGCATTTTTTAGTTAATTTTGCACTAAGTACAATCTTATTGAATTTAGTGCTTGCATTAACGTAATAAAACTATATTATGGCGCTCTTGTTAACGAGGGCTCACGCTCTTAGCTAGCAAATACAGGCGCGGGATGGAGCAGCTTGGTAGCTCGTCGGGCTCATAACCCGAAGGTCGTCGGTTCAAATCCGGCTCCCGCAACCATTTTCTAAAAGGTTTTCTTTGGTTGAAAAATGGTTGTCGCCTAAAGTCGTTAGTGTAATCGACTTAAAACACATGCACAATTCAGGCGCGGGATGGAGCAGCCTGGTAGCTCGTCGGGCTCATAACCCGAAGGTCGTCGGTTCAAATCCGGCTCCCGCAACCATTTTCTAAAAGGTTTTCCTTGGTTGAAAAATGGTTACAACCTAAAGTCATTAGTGTAATCGACTTAAAATACATACACAATTCAGGCGCGGGATGGAGCAGCCTGGTAGCTCGTCGGGCTCATAACCCGAAGGTCGTCGGTTCAAATCCGGCTCCCGCAACCATTTTCTAAAAGGCTTTTCTTGGTTGAAAAATGGTTACAACCTAAAGTCGTTAGTGTAATCGACTTAAAATACATACACAATTCAGGCGCGGGATGGAGCAGCCTGGTAGCTCGTCGGGCTCATAACCCGAAGGTCGTCGGTTCAAATCCGGCTCCCGCAACCACTTTCTTAAACTAAGAAATTGGACGCCAAAAATTCAAGATTCAAGTCATTAGCAAAATCCTTAGTTATATTATTAATATTAAAATCGTCAGTTACAGTTTAAATTCAGCTTTTAAATCTTTTTTTATTAATGTCAGCTTTTCATATTTCATTCACTTGTATAAAAGCAAGTCAGTTACAATTCGATTTAATGAATTGTTGTTTTTATATGCAAAAACGTAATTAAATCTCACGCTTAAAGATAGAATTTAACCATATCGACCTTGAATGGCTCAATTACAAAACACATACAAATATGCGCGTTTTATATACTAAAACTGTGTGGCAATGCTATTCAGAGATAGATTGTCGGCAGCTTAAATTAATAAAACGCTATTAAGTTCGTATTCAGTTTATATAACGTACACTTTTGCTATTAAATTGAAGTTGTTTTTATAAGATTGATTATTTAGGTGGAGTCATGATGAATGAAATTTTGAATCAAGAAGAAATTGATTTTATTTTAGATGTTTGTTCAGAAAATGATGAGGCCTTAGAGCAAAGTTTAGATTATTCTTCTAGTTCTAGCTTTACGAGTAATTATCAACGATTCTTAAAGAATAGTTTTACAGTACTATTATTTTTCAAGGGTGGGTTATGATTGGCTGACAGTGAGGGGTAATAAATATTTATCATTGCCATTAAGCCAGAATTCAGTTAAATCAGTCTATAGTACACATATTCCCTTTGGAATTCCCTTGTAGCATTCGTTGTTGAATGCATTAAAGCCAGCTTTTATTAGTTGGCTTTTTTTTGCTTAAAATTTAGTTTTTAGCGGCATACTTTTCTACTTGCTGCCAAACTCGTAATAAATTTCCACTTAATATTTTTTTGATGTCTTTATCTGAATAACCATGCTCAATTAACCCTTGCACTAAGTTTGGATAGTCAGATACATCTTTTAAACCGATAGGTAAAGAATCACCTACGCCATCAAAATCAGAACCGATACCAACATGGTTTATGCCTATTAATTTAACAACATGATTGATATGTTCAATAACCTGTTCTGTCGTAGCAAAAGGATAAGGATTTTTTACAGCAAATGCTTTTTTAAAGTCTTTTACTTGTGAACTATTTTTACCATGTTTACTTTGTGCTTGGCTGCGTTTAGCTTTCATTTGTTTGCTCCAAGCGCCTGCGGCAGAGGTGACAAAGCTAGAACCAAAATTAATTTGAATCACGCCGTTATTTTCTTTTAGCGCTAATAACATTTTATCATCCATATTACGTTCAAAACCTGGCGTATATTTACGTAATGATGAATGAGATGCGATCACTGGCACTTTTGAAATATCCATAACTTGGTAAAAAGCATCATCAGATATATGTGAAACATCTATCATCATACCTAACTTATTCATTTCAAACACTAACTCTTTACCAAATTGACTTAACCCATTCCATTGTCGACGTAAGTCATATGAAGAATCAGAAATATGATTCGTTTGCGAATGGGTTAAAGTGATATATCTCACTCCGCGATCAAAGAAATGGTTTAAATTTTCAAGTTTTCCTTCAATAGGAGAACCGTTTTCCATGCCCATAGCTAAAGACATTTTTCCTTGTTCAAATTGCTTTGTAATATCAGCAACAGAATCAGCAATGGCAAACTTATTGGGGGCACGTCCTACTAAAGCTTCCATAGAATCTATCAGTCTATTTGCCATTTCATAACTGCCGCCCGTTTTTTCTAGGTGGGCAGGAATATAAATAGACATAAAAGGCGCATTTAATCCGCCTTCAACAGCTCTTGGGTAATCAAAGTCACCACCTGCCGCTTTAGTTACATCTTGCCACTTTTTTTCTAAGCGGTAAGGTACATCTATATGCGTATCTATAATGAGGTTTTCTTGACTTAATTTGATCGCATGTTTAGATGCTGTGTATGATTTAGCTGAAACATTAGCAGTGATAGCTAATGCAAGTAGCCCTAGAGTTGTGATGTGATTCATTTGGATTTACTTATTATTATTGTGAAGTAAATCCATTGTGTTGCTGTATTAATAAATAAACAAGATTTATGCGTTGAAAACAATCAATAATAGGTTCGCGATTATTTCTTTTATGCTACAGCGAGATTAAATTTTTAGAGTATTATCACTCAAATTCATTTTGATTTTGCTGAAAAGTCGCTTTTGGCATGATGTTGATACTTTCATGTAATTCAGAGTAAACAATGACAACATCACCTTGGTTTAACTGGGTTTTGATATGTGAAATTTTATCATTTAAGCTAAAGTCATCTTCTCCATAATCTGTGCCTTCTCGTAATATAAAGCTTTCGATTAGGTTGTTTAATGTTTCAATAGGTAGCTCTTTAAAGGGGATTATCATTTTATATTTAACTGCTTTTTAAAATATTCAGGGATACGCTGTTCCAACCAAAAAATGGGCTTGAATGGATTTTTTCCACTAATAAAACCAACATGGCCGCCTTTTTCTGTGATCTCAAGATTAACATGTTTGCTTACATGGGAGCTATCGGGAACAGACTTGATTGATAACATAGGGTCATCAACTGAATGTATGATTAAAGTTGGTGTTGTTATATCTATTAAATAAGCTTTACTGCTCGCTTTATTATAATAATCTTTTGCATTTTTAAAGCCGTGTAAAGGCGCAGTTACTTTGTCATCAAACTCCCATAAACACGGAATATTTTTAATATCTTGTTTACTTAGACCCAATAAAGGTTGAATTAAAGACTCTTTTCGGCCAGTTGAGTGCTTTAATCTATCAAGTAAGTATTTTTGATAAATCTTACCTAAACTTTGTTGGATCACTTGGCAAGATGACGCTAAATCAAACGGTGCGGATACCACAGCAGCTGCATCTAAGTGACTATCGTTTTGATATTCACCTAAATATTTACTGAGCATATTACCGCCCAACGAAAACCCCACGGCAACTATTTTTTTATTTGGAAATTGTTCTTTTAAGTGTGTTATTAAAAACCTTGCGTCAGATGTTTCGCCGCTATGATAAGCGCGTGCAGTTTTATTTGGCGCAGCTGAGCAATTTCTAAAGTGCATGAGTACGGTATCAAACCCGTTATCTTGCATGGCTTTCATCATGCCTTTAGCATAAAAGCTATGAATATTACCTTCAAGTCCATGAAAGATGATAGCTAATGGTTTGGTATCATTTTTTGTAATAGGGCAGCCCCAAGCAAGTTCAATAAAATCTTGATCAGGTGTGCTAAGCGATTCTAATTGATAAGTAAGTTTGAGTTTTGGGCGAAAAAAACGCGGTAAAATAGTTTGTGCGTGTTTATTTACCATCCACCAAGCTGGACGAAAGTGACTGCTCATTATGTTTTAAATAATATTAATAAAATACGTAATTAGTTTAACTGGTAACCATAAAGATATAAAGGACCAATCCAAGTAAACTTGAAATGGCCCTTTAGTGCGTCGTGCTTAATTATTTACCTGTTATCCACTATTGTGAGGATAACTGGAGTATCACTGGGGTGAAGCTTCATTTATTTTCTTCATAAAAAAGAATGCAAAGAAAATACAAATTCCGATTACAGTAGCAAGAAAACCGAAAGACAAAAATAGAACTGGGTTGCTAAAAAAATCTCTAAAAAAAACTGACATGGTTATTCTCCTAATCTGTGAACAAACTTAGATTAAGGCATTAGGGCTAAGTAAAATATGATATAGATCAAATTCTATTAGCATTGAATTAAGTGTGGGAGCAGACTTTGATTTAGATCAGTTTTTCATCGGTAGTAAGGGGGCTTAACGAATTTTAATTTGTATTACGCCATATTAAAATTTAGGTAA
This sequence comes from Pseudoalteromonas sp. C2R02, assembly GCF_018860845.1. Taxonomy (NCBI): domain Bacteria; kingdom Pseudomonadati; phylum Pseudomonadota; class Gammaproteobacteria; order Alteromonadales; family Pseudoalteromonadaceae; genus Pseudoalteromonas; species Pseudoalteromonas sp. C2R02. The sequence continues at coordinate 44,084 of NZ_JAHKQC010000057.1, forward strand.
AGTTGCAGGTTATCAATGTCTTTTGTTGGTGAGGTTTCATAATTATTAAGGGAATTTATTAATTGAGATTGTTGATGTTGTTCCATCAACAGTTCAGATTCGAGCAATGTCTTTCGCATTTTTGCGTAGAGTGAAATATTTGATTCTTGTGCTTTTAGTCTTAATCTTAATGCCCTTAAAGGAAATAAGTAACTATTTTCAAAATCAGTTATTGTTGATATTAATTTACTCAGGATCTCTAGGTTAATTGAAATGTTTAGATTATCTAAATACAGCATTAATAAGCATATATTGACATTTTTATTAAATTTATTTTGTAGTTCGAGTAATGAGTATGCTTGACCATCTTTAAGATACAATTCATTTTTACTGTAAAGCTCACAAGAGAAGCGCCAAAAATCTTCAGCACTTATTTTGAGTGTTTTTTTATTGTTAGAGTGATTCATTAAAAGTGGATTCTTTTTCTTCTAATAACTCTAATTGTTCTAATAATTGTTCTTCTACATCATTAAGCATAGGCACGCATTTAGCCTGTTGCTCTAGGTACTTATTTAGTTTAGCTTTGTTTTCTTCTTGGTATAAGTCGTTATTAGCAAGCGCGCTTTCGATTTCTTCTTGCTCGATAGTGAGTTTATCTAGCTTTTTCTCTAAAGAGGTTATTAGCTTTTTAATTGGTTGAACTGATTTTCTAAATTCAGCTTCTAAACGTTTTTGTTCTTTACGGTTTACCGTTTTATTTTCGGTTTCGTCTAGCGTGTTTATATCTTCAGTGACAGAATCTTTTTTGGCATTCATTAACCATTGGTAATACGCTTCAACCTCATAACCAAATGGTGTTACCGTACCTTGATCTACTAGGTAAAATTCATCAGCTGTATTTTTAAGTAAGTGGCGATCATGGGATACAGTTACCATCGCACCTTCAAAACCTTGTAGTGCCATAACTAAAGCATGACGCATTTCTAAATCAAGATGGTTTGTTGGTTCATCTAGTAATAGTAAGTTAGGTTTTTGATACACTAGCATAGCTAATACTAAACGTGCTTTTTCACCACCAGAGAAAGGAGCTACAGGACAAGTAGCTTGATCACCTATAAATGCAAAACCGCCTAAAAAGTCGCGTAAGCTTTGCTCTGTTGCTCTAGGGTTTAAGCGTTGTAAATGCAAAATTGCACTGGCGTTTAAATCTAAAGACTCTAATTGATGCTGAGCAAAGTAGCCAATATTGAGTCCTTTATGTTGAAATACCTCGCCGCTTTGTGGATTTAAATCACCAGATAATAATTTAATTAGAGTAGATTTACCTGCGCCATTTCGGCCTAATAATGCGATTCTGCTACCAGGCACTAAATTTAACTTAATGTTATTTAAGATTGTAACATCACCATAACCGGCTTTTGCTTTATCTAATGTTAATAGTGGATTAGGTAATGCTGTTGGCTCTGCAAACTCAAAATTAAATGGTGAATCTACATGTGCTGGAGCGAGCTTCTCCATACGCTCAATAGCTTTAACACGGCTTTGTGCTTGTTTTGCTTTGGTTGCTTTTGCTTTAAAGCGCGTGATGAATTTTTCTAAATGCGCAATTTGTTCTTGTTGTTTTTCATAACTGGCTTGCTGTTGTGCTAATCGTTCGGCTTTTTGGCGCTCAAACTGAGAATAATGGCCTTTATAAACATTTATTTTTTGATTTGAAATTTGCCAAATTTCATCGATTACGGCATCAAGAAACTCTCTATCATGAGATATTAAAACTAAAGTGCCTGTATATACTTTTAAGAATCGCTCTAACCAGTAAACAGCATCTAAGTCTAAATGGTTTGTCGGTTCATCTAGTAGTAATAAATCAGATGGGTGGATCAAGGCTTGAGCTAAGTTAAGTCGCATTCTCCAACCACCAGAAAATGAACTAACAGGTGATGTAAGTTGTTCATTAGTAAAGCCTAAACCATGTAATAACTCACCGGCTTTAGATTCAATGCCATAACCACCTACAATTTCAAGTTGTAAGTGTATTTTGGCTTGCGCTTCACCATCGCCATTTTTTTCGGCTAAAGCTAAGGCTTCATGTAATACATAATACTTTTTATGTCCTTGTAAAACATATTCTAAGGCGGATATTTCTAGAGCGGGAGTTTCTTGTTTAACAGAAGATATTTCCCAGTCTTTAGGTATGAAGCAATCACCAGAGTCTGCATGTAATTTACCTTGTAATAAGGCAAATAAACTAGATTTACCACAACCATTAGCGCCTACTAGGCCGACTTTATGTTTAGGATATAAAGTGGCGTTGGCATCTTTTAATAGGCTTTTACCGCCTCGTAGTAGCTCTAGTTGGGTAATTTGGATCATGTTGCAGTAATAACTCTTAATAAAGCATAAAAATGGCTGCTGAGTATATCAGACTTATGAAATAAGGAGTAAAATACCAACAGTTAAATATGAGAGTAAATTAAAATGAAACAGAAAAAACGTTTTATTGCTGGAGCCACCTGTCCAGAATGTAATTCTATGGACACTATGATGTTGTATAAAGAAAATGATGTTGAAAAAGTTGAGTGTGTGCAATGTCATCATATAATGACACAGCCAAAAGAGGCGGTTCAAGCTTCAACACGCCAATTCGAGCAAGTAATTGGCGTATTTAATCCCGAGTAACTCTGCTACGCAGCCTTTCTAAAAGCGACTTCGTAGCAAAAACTAAATATGTTAGGTTATGAACATCCTGCATTTAGTTAGAAAAATTTATTTATAAATATGTCACGTAGTGATCTTAGATAATTATACGAAGCATAATTATCTAGTAATGCGGTGGTGGTGGCTCTATTTGTTGTTCTGAGCCTGCATCGGCATTTTGTGTCTCTTTCACTTTTTCTGCAAGTAGCTCTGTTTGTCTTTGTATTTTAGCGATTAACTGCTGATGCATTTTTAATTCATCATTTAATATATCAATTGTGTCATCTTGAAAGGCTATTTTAGCTTCCAATTCATTTACTCTATCTTCTAATGCGCTCATAGTTCAAAACTGCTCATTTTAGGTTGTTAGGTATGGTCCAGGTTTCAGCTAAACCACTTGAACTTTCGGTGATAAGAGACTGGCCATCTTGCGTAAAAGCGACATCATACACGACTGCAGATTTAGGGCGAGAACCTTTTCGTGGACTGACTTGCCATTTTTTTAATTGTTCGCCAGTTTTGACATCCCATAAAGCGAGTTTTCGTGAGGGAGCACCGGTTGCAAGTAAATTGCCATCTTCACTAAATCGAACTGCGCTAAAGATTTGTTGTCGACTTAAAAACTGTAAATTAGAGATCATATCACCGGTTTGTAAATCCCAAATGCGTGCTTGTTTTTTACTATCCGCTGTAAAAGCATAGCGACCTTTAGGGTCTAATTTTACTTGGGTAACGCGACTTGGGTGGTTAAACCTATGGATCACTTGACCTGTACGGGTATCCCATAAATATGCTGCATAGTCATTAGAGCCTGTTAATGCAAAATAGCCATTGGGTGATAAATCTACCGCATTTATTTTTTCTTGATGACCTAGAAACTCAATGCGTTTACCGCTGATCACATTTATATGAACAGCTATACCATTGCTTTTACCATATAAAATATAGCGGCCTTGGTTACTTAATGCGATATCTCTAATATTTGAATCTTTTACTTTCCAAAACCCAATGTTTTTACCTGTTTTAATGCTCCAAAGGGCAAAGTTTTCTTTATCAGCAGTGACTGCAATTTTACTATCGAATGAGATATCGGTAGTGAGCACTAAGTTGCCTGAGTTATCTTGCGCAAGCCACTCATCTAAATTGGAATTGGCATTGAGCTTTTGATTGTCATTATCATTAAGGTGATTCCATTGATATTTTAAAGCATTTTCTTTTAAATCCCATAACGCAAGACCATGATGCATTGAGGAAATAACGCTGTAATTGGCATCGTTAGAGATACTTGCAGCATAGGCGCCTTCTATGGCATGTTCGATCGCATTATCAGGTAGCTTTTCTTCTGAGCTACACGAAGTAAGTAAAAATACGTAAAGTAAGTGAAATAAAGCTCGATTTATGGTCATATTAAGTATGTTTTTCCTTAACTCTTGCTGTGCAAGAGGTTAGACTAAGGAGCGATTTGGCTTTAGGCTACTTGCACAATGTATTTATAAAACTCATTGTGCAAGCAGCTTCGTTTCTCGTCAATTGAATTATTCAGATGAGAAATGACTTTTGTATATTCAATATCATCAGATTTGAAGTTCGTGCTTTCAAATGCGTAAAATATATTGGTTAGCCTTTATTTTAAATTAGTTAAGTTCTATGAAAATGGCAACTTTCATTTGCCGGAGACAATAATGAAAAAAACAATGAAATTATCACTACTTGCAGCCTCTATTTTGGCGCTTACAGCTTGTAATCAAGAAGCTGCTCAAAAAACAGAAGTTGTTGCTGAAGTTAAATTAGAAACGCCAGCACAACAACAAGCATACGGTATTGGTGCATCAGTAGGCGTATTTTTAAATAAAGACTTAGCGGATAAAAATGAGCTAGGTTTTGCTTTAGAACAAGAGCTTTTAATTCAAGGTTTTAGAGATGCACTTGCTGGAAACTCTAAACTTGATGAAGCTAAGATCAGAGAAGTTTTAACTGAACTTGATAAGTCAGTTAACGAGAAAAAAGCTGAGGCAGCTAAATTAGCCGCTGAAGCAAGCAAAGCTGAAGGCATTAAATTTTTAGCTGATAACGCTAAAGTTGAAGGTGTAACAACAACTGAGTCAGGCCTACAATACCAAGTAATCACAACTGGTGAAGGTGATAAACCTGCACAAACTGATATTGTTAAAGTGCATTACAAAGGTACTTTAATTGACGGTACTGAGTTCGATAGTTCTTACAAGCGTAATGAACCTGCAACTTTCCCACTAAACCAAGTGATCAAAGGTTGGACTGAAGGCGTTCAGTTAATGAGTGTTGGTTCTAAATTTAAATTTACGATCCCTTCAGAGCTTGCTTATGGCGAACGTGATTTAGGTAAAATCCCTGCTAATTCAACTTTAGTATTTGAAGTTGAGTTATTGGAAATAGAGCAACCTGAAACAGCTAAAACTGAATCAGCTAGCGAATAGTTTTAGTAAAATAAAGTAACTGTTTAAGGCCGTTACTTTATCAGACATAAAAAAAGCGA
>NZ_JAHKQC010000057.1:49345-60646 GCF_018860845.1 Pseudoalteromonas sp. C2R02
TCGCTTTTTTTATGTCTGATTGTAAGAGGGCTAGTGATTTGAATAAAGGTTATCAATTAATTCATCTTCGTATTCAAATCTTTGTTCAAGGATTTCACCTAGTTTTGACAGCTCAGAATCAAAATCTGGTAGTGTACTACCTTGTTTTGTTTCAGCATATTTGTCATTAAATGATAAAGCAATATCAGTTGATGCTGATATTTTTGGGTATAGCTGTTGTGCTAAAGCAAGGCTCTGCTCACCTTTTGTTTCACAGGCTTTGGCTATATTATTATATATTTCGAAATGTCCCGCCGATAAATAATCCATTAATATTTGGCAAAACTTTTGAATGTGAGCTTGCTCTGGTAGTGCGTGTTCATTGCGGTTAAAAGGAGGTAATCCAACTAACTTGCAATATAATACCAATAATTCTTGGCGTTCTTCTAACCATGAGTCAATAACAGAATGAGAACCACCCCACTCTTGTTGTGCTTTTTCTAGTTGTGTTAGCATAATTATTCTCCCTGCTCTTACTATACCTCTATAAGAATGAAATATAAGCAAAAGATCAACCTATTTTTAATAATAAGTTCATAATTAAATGTAACTAAATGATTTATTTGAATTTATAAAAACACTGGTTTTTTATCTTGATTGTTAAAAATAAAAAACCACCAACTTATTTTACTAAGATTGGTGGCCTGAATTTTGTAACTGTCTCGTTTATCCGAGATTCTTATTGTTTTTTAATCTATATACAAATTTATAACAAATAGTTATCCTTGTAGCAACCTTTTATTTTGTGATTGTTTTATATTCCTTGATCTTACACATAGAGGGTTTGAGCTCTAAGTGTTAATATAGTCATATAACTTAGACATCCTGCAGTAGTCATTTTAAAATTTATAAAATGTTGGGATTAATCAGCTAAAAGAGACTTACATGAGTGAATTGAAAAACGATCGTTATTTACGTGCTTTATTAAAACAACCAGTAGATGCAACGCCTGTATGGATGATGCGTCAAGCAGGTCGTTATTTACCAGAATACCGCGCATTACGTGCTGAAGCTGGTGACTTTATGAGTTTATGTAAAAACGCGGAGTTTGCCTGTGAGGTAACATTACAGCCATTACGTCGTTACCCTTTAGATGCCGCTATTTTATTTAGTGATATTTTGACTATTCCTGATGCTATGGGCTTAGGTCTTTATTTTGAAACAGGTGAAGGCCCTAAATTTGAACGTACTATTGAACGTATGTCAGATGTAGAAAACTTACCAGTGCCTGATCCAGAGCAAGAACTTGGCTATGTAATGAATGCTGTGCGTACTATTCGTCGTGAATTAAAAGGTGAAGTTCCATTGATTGGTTTTTCAGGTTCACCTTGGACGCTTGCAACTTATATGGTTGAAGGCGGAAGCAGTAAAGCATTTGGCAAAATCAAAAAAATGGCATTTGCTGAACCTAAAATGTTGCATATGTTATTAGATAAATTAGCTGATTCAGTTATTTTATATTTAAATGCACAAATCAAAGCTGGTGCACAATCAGTAATGATTTTTGATACTTGGGGTGGCATTTTAACACCAAGAGATTACAAGCAATTCTCATTAGCTTACATGGATAAAATTGTTAAAGGCCTTATTCGTGAAAATGATGGTCGTAAAGTTCCTGTAACCTTATTCACTAAGAATGGTGGCATGTGGATTGAAGATATCGCTGCAACAGGTTGTGATGCAGTAGCGCTTGATTGGACAATCGATATGGCTGATGCAAAGCGCCGTATTGGTGATAAAGTTGCACTTCAAGGTAATATGGATCCTGCAATGTTACATGCATCTCCTGAACGTATTCGTGAAGAAGTTAAAACAATTCTTGAAGGATTTGGTGAAGGCGGCACAGGTCATGTATTTAATTTAGGTCATGGTATTACACCAGATGTAACACCAGAAAATGCAGGCGTATTTATTAACTCAGTACATGAGCTAAGTAAGCCTTATCATAAATAAGGCGATACAATAGTAATAAAAAAGGAGAGCTAAGCTCTCCTTTTTTATTACTTTACATGACTAAAATATGTTTAGTTATTTAATCTTAAACTTGCACCACTTGCCATCATAGCAGCTTCTCCGCCTTCAATTAAATCTAAGTAGTTCTTCGTTGGCCAGTTACGGTTTTTGGCTTCATCATACGCTTGGCGTAATAACGTATCACCTTGTTGTACACGACCCATTTCAGTATATGCTGCGCCTAATACTGATAATAATGTTGGGTTTGTTGCATCTAATGAACGTGCCAGTTCTGCATATTTGATTGCAGATGAAACATCTCTAATACCTGCTTCATCAGAAAAAGCTAATAATCTTGAGTATTCAACCATAGCAGGGAAGTATTCGTGTAATGTTGCAAGTTTTAAGAGTTCAGCGGCTTTTTTAACATTGTAATGCACACTTTCATAATTTAAATATGTTGTCGCTAATTGGAATTGGGCTCTGGCATTTTGTGTTTCACTTGCTTTTATTAACCAAGCAAATGCTTTGTCTTCACTTGGTTGGCAACCTTCACCATTTTCAAAACAATGTACTAAACGCAATTGGGCATCGTAATTACCATTAACGGCTGCTTTATAATACCAATTAATATGCTCGCCTTTTGTTGACTCTATTACTTCTTGTTCTAGCATTAAGGCGTAGCGTGCTTGTGCATAGCTATTTCCTTTAATAGCAAGCGCTTTTAGTTTATCTGTGTATTGTGCAAGCTGTTTTTTATATTGTTTATGGTTTTTAGAGCTTTGGCTTTTTGTTTTAAAAGTGGTAATTAAATCATGAGCACGATCTGGCTCACCATTGCGTTTTACTTGAGGCTCATATTGCCATTGTTTAACGGCTGCAAGTGCATATTCATCTAATGCGCCCTTAGGGAATGACGCTAATACACGCGCATCTTCCACATGACCACTTTCATCAACATTATAAGATATGCTGACCCAGGCGCTATTAAGTGCAGCAAGGTCTGATGGGTATTGCGGTTCTACTTTTTCGATTAACTTAGCTCGAGCTGGGTAAAAGTTAGTGCGCTTTAAATCAGGTTCATAAAGAGATTTATGCTTTTGACTGCCATATTTATTTTTAAGAGCAAGGTAGGCCTGTTTGCCTTCTTTTCTAGAGGGGATGCTTCTTCTTAAATTACGGTACTTTTCTTTAGCTTCAGGGTGTTTAAAATCTACAGCAAGTAAGTACCAAGCATATGCAGTTGTGATATCTTTTTCTACACCTAAGCCTTTTTCATAAAGCTGTGCTAATTCGAATTGTGCTTTTGAATGACCACGTTGTGCTAAAGCTGTAAATTCTTTTGCGGCCGCTGCAAAGTTATTATTTTGTAAATCTTTGTTGGCTGATGAAAAATCAGCTAAAACACTTGTAGAACAAAGTGATAGAGCTATAGTTAATAGCTTCATTTTACTTTTCATTTTGCACCAGCCTAATTATTGTTGTTGTTATACAATTAAGTTTACAATAATTTTACACAGATACAATAGTTAGATTGAAAAGTAGGCACAATTAGTACCTACTTTTTATGGTGATATTACTTTATCAAGCGATTAAGACCATTTAATGCTGCAACACGATATGCTTCAGCCATTGTAGGGTAGTTAAATGTGGTATTAACAAAGTAATTAATATTATTACCGCCATTCTTTTGTTCCATAATTGCTTGACCGATATGAATGATTTCAGTCGCTCTCTCACCAAAGCAATGTATGCCCAATATTTCTTTGGTTTCGATATGGAATAAAATTTTCAGGCTACCGACTTCAGTACCTGCAATTTGTGCTCTTGCTAAATGTTTAAATTGTGCTCTACCTACTTCATATGGTATTTTTGCCATCGTTAGTTCTTGCTCATTTTTACCAACCGAACTAATTTCAGGAATAGTATAAATGCCAACAGGCAAGTCACTAACCAATTTAGCTGAGCAGTGGCCATCAACAATTGCATCAGCAGCAATACGACCTTGATCAAAAGCAGCACTTGCTAAGCTTGGATAACCAATGACATCACCCACAGCATATATATTGTTAATTTCCGTTTGATGACTTTCATTTACTTTTAACAAACCTCGGCCATCGGCAACTAAACCCACTGATTGTAGATTTAAAGTATCAGTATTACCTGTTCTGCCATTCGCAAATAAGATGCAATCAGCTTGCATTTTTTTACCTGATTGCATATGTACTATTACGCAGTCATCACGTGTTTCGATTTTATCAAAGTCTTCATTATGACGAATTACGATGCCACTGTTCCAGAAGTGGTAGCTTAATGCATCTGAAATTTCAGCATCCATAAATGCCAGTAGGCGATCACGGGTATTGATTAAATCTACCTTTGAACCAAGGCCTCTAAAAATAGAACCGTATTCACAGCCAATCACACCTGCGCCATAAATGATGATATGTCTTGGGTCGTGTTTTAGTTTTAAAATAGTATCACTGTCGTAAACACGGCTATGATCAAAATCTATTTGTGGTGGATGGTATGGGCGAGAACCCGTTGCAATTACGATTGTTTCAGCTGTCAGTAATTCTATTGAACCATCAGGCTTTTTAATTTGAATTGTATGTTGATCTACAAAAGAAGCTTCTCCGTGATATAAGCTAATGCGGTTTCTATCGTAGAAGCTAGTACGTAAGTTAACTTGCTTAGAAATAACATTGCCAGCATGGCTTAAAATATCAGGAAAAGTAAGCTTGTTTCTAGATTCTTGAGTATTAAAAAGCGGATTACGATTGTACTCGATTAATCGACTTACTGAGTGACGTAGTGCTTTTGATGGGATTGTGCCCCAATGTGTACAACCGCCACCAACAGATTCTTGTTTTTCGATAACGGCGACACGTTTTTTACTTTTAGCCAAGTTCATGGCGGTGCCTTCACCGCCAGGGCCTGTGCCTATAATTATGGCATCAAATTGATATGATACTTCTTCTTGTGCCTTTTTAGACTTACTTTGCTTTGCCACTGGCTATCCTCAATTATTTCGCTTGAAACAAAAATAACCAGATCATAACCTTAAAGCCTATGATTGGGGTATTTTAGTTAACTATACCGAGCATTAAGCAACTTGATGTTTAAATCAAGCCATGCTTGTTTTTGCTGCTGCCAAGCCTGTTCAAACTCTTGGTACTGTTTATTTAAAGCTAGTTTTTCATATTGTTGCAATATGGTACTTTTTTTAGCTTCAAGCAATTGTTTTTTTAGTTTTGCGTAATGTTGTAATTTTTTGATTAATAATTCGTATTCGCTCTGCAACAAGTCTAGCTTGTCTTGAGTGACAGAAAATTGTGATAATTTTCTGGTTGTTGCAGCTAGTTGCGTTTCAGCTTTTGCTTTTTCTATGCGATCTATCGAAATCGTTTTAAGTTTTTTTGTAAGACCAAAGTATGAAAGTGACTTGATCATCCATTTAGTTGGGTCGTACTGATACCATTTTATACCATTTCTATAATCACTGGCAAAAATATGATGGTAATTATGATATCCCTCACCATAGGTGAAAAAAGCTAAAATACCATTATCTCTGGCCGTATTTGATTCAGTATAAGGTCTAGTTCCCCAGATGTGTGCGACTGAATTAATAAAAAAAGTAAAATGTTGGCTTAGCACCAGTCTTAATAATCCTGATAATAGTAACATGCCAATCACATCACCAAATATGATCCCTAACAATAATGGGATAGATACATTAACAAAAAATGCTAGCGGGAAATAATACTTGTGTTGCCACATGACTATTTTGTTTTTTTGTAAATCTCGCGCATTGTTGTAATTACCATATTGATCACCTTGATAATTGCGTAACATCCAACCTATATGGCTATACCAAAAACCATTAGTTGCGGCGTAAGGGTCTTTAACGGGATCATCAACTTGGCCATGATGAATTCTATGATCTGAGCTCCAGTGAAGTGCGCTATTTTGCATTGCAAATGCACCACCGATGGCAAAAATACACTCTATAACAGGGTGTGCCTCATAAGTTTTATGAGCCCATAATCTGTGGTAACCTGCTGTTATTGATAACCCGGCAAAAAACATACAAGCAATAAATGCCCACCAAGTTGTGCTGGTATATCCAACCATTACGCCATATAGAGGCACTAAAATGATTGCGGCTATAAATGTCAGTGTAAAAAATAGGACGTTTGCCCAGATCAATGGTGGTTTTTTCATTTGTCTTCTTCGTTAATAATTTAAATTAGTTTATTTGAGCGTACAACTGTGCGCTAAAATAGTAGTAAATTATCTTTTAGTCAAGTTATTCGATAGAGTAAAAACGAATTTACCTAGTAGTTATGTTAGACTTCTGACTTGTGAAACTTGTCTAAGTAGATAAAAGAAAGACAAAAGTTAAATTTATAGAGGTAGCTATGGCTGGCGTTCGTGCAAAACAAAAAGAAAGAACAAGACTTGCCCTAATTGAAGCGGCATTCAATCAATTGAGCGCAGAGCATAGTTTATCCAATTTAAGTTTAAGAGAAGTTTCTCGAGAAGCAGGTATCGCACCAACTTCTTTTTATAGACACTTTAAAGATATGAATGAATTAGGTTTAACTTTAGTTGATGAAGCGGGGTTAACACTTAGGCAGTTAATGCGCCAAGCGAGAAGAAGAATAAAAAGCGAAGGCAGCGTAATACATACTTCAATTCATACTTTTATGGAGTTTATTGAAAACTCGAGTAATCAGTTTCGATTATTGCTACGTGAACGTTCAGGTACTTCAATTGCATTTAGAAGTGCAGTAGCTCGAGAAATAAAACACTTTATTTTAGAGCTGGCTCATTATCTAGAAAACGAAACAAATTGTGATGCTGATCATGCTTACATTCAAGCGGAAGCTATGGTTACTTTGGTATTTAATGCAGGAGCTGAGGCTTTAGATATTGATAAGAAACAAAGGGATGAATTGGTTGATAGATTAGTTTGGCAATTAAGGTATGTTGCTAAAGGCGCTGCAATCTATGGTAAAAAAGCAGCACCTAAAAAAGACTAAGTTATTTTCGCGTTAAAAATACGCCGGATTCTATATGGTGTGTATATGGAAACTGGTCAAAAATAGCAAAGCGCTCAACTTTATGTGTTGTGGTTAATTGCTTTAAATCTCTTTCTAATGTATCTGGATTACAAGAGATATAAATAATATTATCGTAGTTTTGCGTTAAAGTAGTTGTTTTCTCATCCATACCCGCTCGTGGTGGGTCAACTAAGATCGTTTGACAGTTATAACTCTTTAAATCGATACCATTTAATCGAGTGAATTCTTGCTCACCATTAAGCGCTTGCGTGAACTCTTCACTGGACATGCGGATGATATCAACATTATCAATGTTATTTTCAGCAATATTAAATTGTGCTGACTTTACTGATGATTTTGAAATTTCAGTTGCTAATACACGATCGAATGCACTTGCCAGCGCGATAGAGAAATTGCCATTACCACAATATAGTTCTAATAAATCATTTTCTAAATTTTGGCTAATATCTAACGCCCACTCTAGCATTTTTTGATTTAGCTTTGCATTGGGTTGTGTAAAGCTATTTTCTACTTGTTGATAGGTAATTTCTTTACCTGCCACATTAAGTTTTTCAACTAAGTAGTCATTACCTAGTAATATTTTTTGCTTTCGTGCTCTACCAATAATATCAACATTAAATTCTTTGCTTAAAGTTGCTTTTAATTCTTCTGCTGCGACTAACCACTCATCTTCTAAAGGCTTGTGATATAATAAACTTATTAATACTTCACCACTTAGAGTTGATAAATAATCTATTTGAAATAACTTACGTCTTAAAATTTCATTGAATTGTAATAATGAAATTAATTTAGGCATTAAGTCGTAAATGATAGGTGCAGCTGGTTCAAAATGTTCAACTCGGATTTTTTCTTTGGTTTCTTGATTAAACATTATGTGGAATAAATCATCACCTTCATGCCATACTCTAAACTCGGCACGTTGGCGATAATGTTTTGGCTCAGAGTTGAAAACTTCTAATTTTTTAACTCCGAATTGTTCAAATTGCTTTTGAATTCGGATTTCTTTTTCACTTAGTTGTGAATCGTAAGTAGTTTCGTCAATTTCAATAATAGCCATTATGTTTTCTCGTCTGAGCTGGTCGCGCTATTTTATGGAGTGATATTAGTTTGTCTATATAAATTTAAATATTTTATTAATTCATACTTTAGTATTGACGTAAATTGCCGATAAGCAATAAAGACACTGAATTGGAGCAAGTCATGAAAATTGGTTCTTCTGGGTTTCAACCCGCATCGTTATTTAATCAGTTGTTCAAAAAGAGTGATAAAGCACAAGAGCACTCTCAAATGTCTGGTTCAGTGCAGTTTTCAAAAAATACCCAAATTGCCTCAAGAGTTATGCAAGATAAGTTATCTAACTCTCTATCCATGCCGCCAACTTCAGCTAATAAAGCTGAGTCTTTATTTGATTTTGAAGAAGTCGCAAAAAATGTTTTAGGTTTTGTCAAAACAGCTGTTTTAAATGCGCAAAGTAATGGTGCGTCAGATGACAAACTTAAAGATATTCTTAATCAAGCAAGAAGCGGTATTGAAACAGGTATAAAAGAAGCATCTGAAGAGCTAGAAGATTCTGGTTTAATGACTGATGATATACAGGAGGGCATTGCTAAAAGCTCAGAACTGATGAATAAAGGTTTAGATGAATTTGAAAGTGCGTTAGAAACACCAAAAGCATCATCAGTAAATTATGCTCAAGCAAGTAGTTATAATTTATCAAACAGTGCTGATTTAACAATAAAAACTCAAGAAGGCGATGAAATTCGTATTAGTTTTAATTCAGATTATCAGCATCAAAATGCTTCAGTCTATCAGTCAAACAATCAAAGTGAATCATTCGCATACCAAGATTCAAAATCATATTCAGCTGCATTTTCATTTGAAGTTAATGGCGATTTAAATGAAGAAGAGCAAGAAGCGATAAATGCGCTTATGTCTGATTTACAAAAAGTCAGTGATGATTTTTTCTCTGGTTCATTGGAAGATGCATTTGAACAGGCGAGTAAAATTAATATGGACACGAGCCAACTCGCAGCATTTTCAATGAATTTACAACAAACAGAGAGTCTCGTCAGTGTTAAAGAATATCGCTCCAATATGCCAGGGGTTGATTTAGCCAAGCAGCTCGCGCCACTTAATGAAGGTTTGGAGAAGGCATATGAGCAGGCTAAGCCGTTATCTATTGAAAATGAATTAGCTGGGATCTTACAGTGGTTGAATCAAGAAAGAGAGCAGGCTGATAAATTTATAGAATATAGCCAATCATTATTTGATCAGCTTGCTTTACTTGACAATGAAATACCAGAGATTGAAAAGTCAGATAGTGATATCCAGTCTTAAAGTTTTCAAACTAGCTCAGTTTCTTGAGCTAGCAAAGGTATAATGTCACAATAGTATGTCTTCTTATATTTATTGAGCTTTACCTTTGCAGCATATTGTTATTTTTGATTCGGGTATTGGTGGTACATCTGTATTAGCACATATTCAAAAAGCATTCCCTAATGCTAACTATAGCTATTTAATGGATAATCTATATTTACCGTACGGTGAATTAGAATCAAAAGTATTGCAACAAAGGTTATTACAAAAACTTAAAACGGTTGAAGAATCTTTTGAACCGATAGATCTCATCGTTGTTGCTTGTAATACAGCAAGTACACAAAGTCTTTGTTTATTACGTTCTCATACAGATATTCCTATTGTAGGTGTTGTGCCTGCAATCAAACCTGCAGCAAGTAAAACCAAAACCAAAAAAATAGGCTTATTAGCAACACCTGCAACTACAAATAATAAATATATACAAAACTTAATTAAAGATCATGCTAATGGTATTGAGGTTCATTTATATGCTTCTGTAAATTTAGTGACTTTAGCAGAGCATAAATTTTGGCGGGGTGAAGTAAATCAATTCGCATTAAAGGAAGAGGTTGAGAATTTAAATATCTCCAAAGAAATTGATTATTTAGTTTTAGGCTGTACACACTTTCCAATTTTATCATCAGAGATACATAAAGCGTTAGATATGGATATTGAATTAATTGATTCGGGAAATGCTATCGCAAATAGAGTAATTGATGTATTGCCGCAAAATATAAAAGATCAAAAATCACAACAAATAAAAAGGCCGGTGCGATTTTACGCAACGGCCCCAATTAAAAATACCAAACAAAGAGTAGAAGTAATTAAACTGATTGATCTCTAGATTCAGTTTTTACTGTAGATTCATTATTCTCTTGTTTTTGTTTTGCTTCTCTTACTTTTAGTGTGCGCTGCTGAAATTCAGCATCGTTTAAAGACGTAATAGCAGAGTCAGCATCTTTAGCTGCCATTTCAACAAACCCAAAGCCACGGCGTTTACCTGTATTTTTATCTTTTAATAAACGTACTGTGAAAACTTTACCGTGTTCTTCAAATAATTCTCTGACAACACCTTCATTTGCACGATAAGGAAGATTACCTACATATAAAGTTTTAGTTTCAATTTTAGATTCATCTTCATCCGTAGATATAAACGAAATGACGATACCACCAAGAAGTAACCCTAAAGCAAGGGCGATTGCAGGACTAGTTAAGACACTGGCTAATAGAAATTCTGCTAAGACAAAGCCAATAACAGCCAAGATAATAGAAAAGATTATAGATTTTTGATTAGATGATTTCATTTTATATACCAAATACACAAATTAAACATTAATTTAACATCGTAGTAGAGCTTATCTTAACCTTATCTTTAAACTTCGCAATAAAATTGTGACTAAAATATAAAATACATAACTAAATAATGATTTCGATGAGCATATCATCGCTATTTTGATGTAATAATAACCGTTGAGTTTACTTTTTATTCAAACAAACATTATTTTGAACTTTATTTTAAAAAACACTTGCGCTGAAATAGAATCTCTCTATACTGCGCCTCCACCGACACAGACGGCAAGCAATATTCTTAAAGGGATGTAGCGACATCGACTAGGTTGGTAGAGTTAATTAAAACTAGATTTAAAATTTTGTAAAAACTTTTAAATTAAGTCTTGACTCAAAATAATCACGGTGTATTATGCACACCCCAAGCGAAACGGCACTAGCCAAAAAGCTTGAAACGTTCTTTAAAAATTTAAGTAATCATCTGTGTGGGCACTCTTGCAGATTGAGTTCTAAAGTCACTTTTCGAAGTGACACAAAATTAGAGTCTCATTAAAATCTGTTCACTCAATCCTTTTAGGAA
>NZ_JAHKQC010000041.1:0-217685 GCF_018860845.1 Pseudoalteromonas sp. C2R02
GAGTCAACACTTAATTTTAAGTTTCTTTATAAGAAGTTTAAATTCAAGTTTTAATTTGACTGACCAACCTATTCGTTATCGCTACATTCCTTTAAACTCTTACCTTAAAGTATGTTGCTTGCCGTCTGTGTTGGTGGAGGCGCAGTATAGGCAAATCACAAAATTGCGCAAGTGTTTTATTAAAATAAAACGGTTTAAATTTATATTTGTATAAACCCCAACCTAATAGCTCAATAAACAGGCTGCAGCTATCAAAATCTAGGCTTAAACTTATTGTTTCACAAATTTTTATAAATCATATAATAGGTATTAGTCTTAAGTAATATGTATTTTTGAATTAGGAATAAAAATGACAATTCGTGCTTATAAAGGTATTCAACCAAAAATTGGTATTAATACATACGTAGATGATTCAGCCGTTATTGTGGGTCAATTATATCTAGGTAAAGATTCTAGCATTTGGCCTTTAGTGGCAGCCCGAGGTGATGTTAATTACATTCAAATTGGTGAAAGAACCAATATTCAAGATGGTTCTGTTTTACATGTTACTAGAAAATCTGAATTAGTGCCCGATGGATACCCGCTTATTATTGGTGATGATGTCACTGTTGGTCATAAAGCTATGCTACATGGCTGCAAGTTGGGAAACAGAATCTTAGTTGGCATGGGCGCTATTATAATGGATAACGCTATTGTTGAAGATGATGTGATAATAGGTGGAGGCTCTTTAGTGCCCCCAAACAAAAAATTAGAATCTGGTTATTTATATGTTGGTAGCCCTATTAAGCAAGCTCGCCCTTTAACTGAACAAGAGCGTGCTTTTTTAAAGATCTCTGCAGATAATTATGTATTATTGAAAGATGAATATTTAGCAGATTTATAATACATCAATTATTTTAACCAAATTTCACCGAGTTCATTATATTCTTCATTCTCTATGAGCTCGGTTGCTTGATCTTCTAAATCAAACCTATTGTGATTTAAATACTCTTCTACATGTTCACCATCATGTTTAATAAAACAATAAACAATTAGCCCTGAGACAATCGCTTCAAACTGTATCGCTTTTCGATCTGCTATATAAGTATATCGATCGACAAATTGTATCGCTTGATTCATAGTTTATAAGTCACTTTTCAATTTAATTAAAACATCTTCTACATTCGGTTTAGCATTGCGCCATAAATTAAAACTTTCAGCTGCTTGACCAACTAACATACCAATACCATCAATGATTTTCACTTTTTTGTTGTTGGCTTTAACCCAACTTAAGAATGAGGTTACATTTTTTTCATAAAACATATCATATGCGGATTCACAAAACTGGGTATGCATTACATCTAAAGCCGGTAAATCACCTGTTACGCTAGTAGAAGTTGAGTTAATAATTAACTGATATTCATCTTTTGGTAAGGAATCAAAACTTGATGCAGAAATAGTAATGTTTTTTTCTAATGCATATTCTTGAAATGTTTTTACTAATAACTGTGCTTTCTCAACTGTTCTATTAACGATAACAAGTGATCTAGGTTCTTGTTCTAACAAAGGTAAAATAACACCTCTTGCAGCACCACCAGCACCAATTAATAGTATGTTTTTATTTTTTATAGCGACCTTATTTCTCAATAAATCAGCAACTAAACCTGCACCATCTGTATTATCACCTAAAATACTGCCATCATCACATTTCTTTAAAGTATTTACAGCACCAGCAAGCTTAGCTCTTAAAGTCAGGCTATCTGCATATTGAAAAGCTTCTTCTTTAAAAGGTAAGGTGATATTTGCACCAAGGCCCTCACCTTTAAAAAACTCATCCAATGAATCGATAAAGCTATCTCTAGGTGCTAGAATCGCGCGGTAATCAAGCTGATGTCCGACAGATAATGCAAACATTTGATGAATTGTCGGCGACTTTGAATGTTTTATTGGGTTACCAAATACAGCATATGAATCCATTTCAATCCTTTTTATCGTAGTTTTGGAGTTAACTTAACAGATGAACCTTATAAAACGTATTTTCACTAAAGAACAGAAACAAAACAAGCCCCCTGAAAAACCTTCAGTTGAAAAAACACCTTATGAGATTATTGGTGGTGAAGCTGGTGCGCATAACTTATCAAAACGCTTTTACGATATAATGGAGCAAGATGAATACGCACGCCCTTTATTAGAGTTGCACCCGCAACCTTTAGATCGCATTCGCTTTGTATTTTTTGAGTTTTTATCTGGCTGGCTAGGAGGTCCTGATTTATTTACAGAAAAATATGGCCACCCTATGTTACGAAAAAGGCACTTACCTTTTTTAATAGATGAAGAGTTAAGAAATCAGTGGATTTACTGTATGAATAAAGCGCTCGATATTGAAATAGATAACCCTTTACTTCGTCAAAATTTAAAAAAGTCTTTTTTACAATTAGCAACTCACATGATTAACCATGAATAATTTAATCTAGATCAATATCAATCAGCCAGTATTAGCGCATTATATTTTTCCTTATGCTCAGGATAAAATTTATGCGTTCACTCTCTATTCAAAACAAAATTTATATTCTCCTTGCTCTAACAGGTATTTTTGTTTTATTCGCTAGTATTATAAATGGCACTAACCAACAGCAAAAACTAGCCGAGCAAACCATAGAATCAAATATCAAACTACTAGCTGATAATTATTTTGATTCAATTAATACCCTAATGCTTACTGGCACTATGGCAAATAGAGATATTTTAGCCAATAAAATATTAAGTCAAAAAAACATTACCGAAGCTAAAATCATTCGTTCTGAGAAAGTGAATAAATTATATGGCAAAGGCAATGACCACGAAAGCGCTCAATCCCCAGCTGAATTAGCGAGTTTACAAGGTAATGAAAGCTTATTTATCAAAGAAAATGGTAAGCAACGTATTATCACTTACCTAAAACCTATCGTAGCTAGTAATGATTATAAAGGAACTGATTGCTTAGGCTGCCATCAGGCACAAAATGGAGATGTATTAGGTGCAGTCAAAATAAGCTATTCATTAAATAAAATAGATCAAGCAATTAATAAAAACACTTGGTTTAGTGTTGCAATGCTAAGCTGTATTTTTATTGTCGCATTTGTAGTACTAGGTTACTTATTTAGAAAGCTATTTATAAAAAGACTTAAAACCTTAGGCAAAACCATGCGTTTAGCGGCACAAAATAATGACTTAACACTTATCATTAAAGATGATACCAATGATGAACTAGGTCGTTTAGCCAAAAACTTTAATATAATGCTAACTAGTTTTAAGAAAAATATCACGCAAGTATCCAAAACATCTAAAATATTGATCGATTCAGCGGAGCAAATATATTCTTCTGCTGATACCACTGAACAAGCTATTTTAAAACAAAAGCAAGGCACTGAATCTGTCGCAGCAGCTATCAATGAACTAGAAGCTTCATCAGCTGAAGTTAAAAACACCTCTCATTTTGCGTCTGATAAGTCAGATAATAGCAACAAAATGGCTGAGGCAAGCATGGCAATTGCAACACAAACAGAAACCAGCATAAATCAACTGGCTACAGATGTAAGATCTGCAGCAGGACAAGTCGGACAATTACAAAATCAAACACTAGAAGTAGGTAAGGTATTAGAAGTCATAAGCAGCATTGCTGAGCAAACTAACTTACTTGCTTTAAATGCAGCGATTGAAGCTGCTCGAGCAGGCGAAGCTGGCAGAGGATTCGCAGTTGTAGCTGATGAAGTAAGAACCTTAGCAAATAGAACTCATGATTCAACCGATGAAATAAAACGCACTATAGATAAATTACAGCAAGAAGCGAAACGAACAGTTGATGCAATGAGCGAATCTTGTGAAGAAGCAGATCAACGTGCGTTACAAGTACAAAAAGTGGCGCTTTCTTTAAAAGATATATCAGAACAGATGCAAGAAATTAATCAGCTCAATGTACAAATAGCAGATGCCACAGAACAACAAAATTTAGCCGCTGAAGAAATCAATCAAAGTGTTGTTGCAATAAGCGATAACGCGGATACATCTTTAATTGATGCCAATGACAGCAAACAAACCAGTGAAGAACTACTTTGTTTAGCTAAAAACTTAGATGAACAGGTAAAAGCTTTTAAGTTAACGAAATAATATTTTATTAAAGCCAGTTTATTAACTGGCTTTAATATGAATCACTATTTTAGATTACTCGGCTAGCCAATCTCTTGGTTTTAAGTAATCACTATAAAGTTTTGCTTCTAAAGAATCAGCCTCAGGGGAATAGTTATATTCCCAACG
Organism: Pseudoalteromonas sp. C2R02; assembly: GCF_018860845.1. Classification (NCBI taxonomy): domain Bacteria; kingdom Pseudomonadati; phylum Pseudomonadota; class Gammaproteobacteria; order Alteromonadales; family Pseudoalteromonadaceae; genus Pseudoalteromonas; species Pseudoalteromonas sp. C2R02. Next base: position 4,273 of record NZ_JAHKQC010000041.1, read on the forward strand.
TGCTAATGGCGGCATAGACATCAAAATAGACTCAGTACGCCCACCAGTTTGCAAACCAAACAAAGTACCACGGTCCCAAACTAAGTTAAATTCTACATAGCGACCACGGCGGTATAGCTGGAAGTCTCTTTGTTGCTCAGTGAAAGGTGTATCTTTTCTTTTTTCAATAATTGGCACATAGGCATCTAAGAATGAATCACCTACAGATTGCATAAATTCAAAACTTTTCTCAAATCCCATTTTATTTAAATCATCAAAAAATAAACCACCCACACCGCGCGTTTCATCTCTATGTTTTAAATAAAAGTATTCGTCACACCATTTTTTATATTCAGGATAAACTGATTCACCAAATGGATCACAGGCATTTTTAGCGACCGTATGCCAATGCACTACATCTTCCATTTGAGGGTAAAAAGGTGTTAAGTCAAACCCACCACCAAACCACCAAATAGGTGCTTCGCCTTCTTTTTCAGCGATGAAAAATCTCACATTCGCGTGACTGGTTGGAATATGTGGATTTTTCGGATGTATAACAAGAGATACACCACAAGCATGAAAACTACGTCCAGCAAGTTCAGGTCTATGTGCTGTCGCAGATGCTGGCATAGAATCACCATAAACATAAGAGTAATTAACCCCTCCCTGTTCAATAACAGCACCATTTGTAACGACACGCGTTCTGCCACCACCGCCTTGCTCTCTTTGCCAAGCATCTTCAACAAATGCGGCTTCGCCATCAGCTTGCTCTAAACCTTGGCATATACGATCTTGTAAACCTAAGAAATACTCTTTAACTTTTTCTAAACTAACGTTCTGCATATCTTCCTCGATTAACTTCTGATGACCGCACCAGTTATAGCATCTTTTATTTGACTAGGTTTATTACCTCGACCTAATTCACCTTGTACATAAAATAGGTTTCTATCGTTAAAAACCTGTTTAGCTTCTTCGATACCTTTTACTGGATCGCAACCGGCTAGATTTGCACTTGTTGAAACTAAAGGTTTACCAAACTCTGAACATACAGCTTTTACATCTGCATGGTTTGTTACTCTAACTGCTATGCTATCAAATTTTCCGGTAATCCATTTTGGTGCTTTATCTGAAGCAGGTAAAATCCAAGTAACGGCACCAGGCCAAGACGAAAATATTTCAGGTCTTTTATCCATTGGAATTTTACTATCATCAATATATGGTAGTAACTGGCTATAATTATCCGCAATTAAAATAAGACCTTTCTCAACTGAGCGTTGTTTAATCGCCAATAAATCCATAACAGCTTGTTCATTATCTGGATCACAACCTAAACCAAATACAGCTTCTGTTGGATAAAAAATAACAGAACCTTGTTTTAAAGCTGTTATTACATTCAATTCATTATTTAATTCAGTCACTATTTTCTTAACTCTTAAAATTAATCTTTTTGTTTATAACCACATGATTTTTGTGGACACTGTAATTTTTTACCTGACGCCGTCGATTTTTCAATTAAAACCGACCATCCACATTGCGGACAAGCTTGATCTATAGGTAATTGATTTAATATATAGTTACAATCAGGGTAAGCATTACAAGAATAAAAAGTGCGTCCTGATTTATTACTGCGCTTTACTAATTGTCCTGCACTACATTTTGGACATTGAGGTAATTTATCTTCAACGGAATCATCGTTATCATGCGCTATATAGTGACAATCAGGAAAACCTGTACACCCTATAAACATACCATAACGACCATTTTTAACTGCTAGCACTTCACTACATAAAGGACAATGAGAACCATCTAGTACTTTGACTTGCTCAACATCATGTTCAATCAAAGACTTAGTATATTCACAATTAGGATAACTAGCACAGCCAACAAATGGCCCACTTTTACTATGACGAATAACAAGTTCAGATCCACACTCAGGGCATACACCAAACTCTTTTTCTAGAGCATGTTCATGTGCGCTAAAAAGATCATTGTCTATTTTTGTCATAACAATGCCTGCAAAGATAATTAATATAAGGATTATACCTAACAAGGCAAAAAAATACCCTGAAACTATCAGGGTATTATTTATAAAACAGTCTATTTCATCTTTTGTTTATATTAAAAAACATAAATCGTTATTTAAAGTTTAAAAATAGCAAACCAAGTACTCTTAATGTACTTGCCCTCTTCGCTCATCAAAAATCAAATCTTCCATCTGAGCATATGCCCCTTCTTGACCTGGTACATTAAATAACACCATTAATACAACCCACTTTAAATCATCTAAACTAATAACTTCTTTATCTAAGTCAAAAATGCGATCTATCACCATTTCTCGTGTAATGGGGTTAATAAGTGAAACTTGCTCTAGAAACATTAAAAAACTTCTACAAGTAATATCTAATTTATCACATTCTGAATCTGTAAAAATTCGTGTTGAATGTGATGGTGAGCGATTTAAATATGGAAATTCATCGCTATTTTGCAAGTCAGCCAACTGCTCCAACCAATCAAGCGCTTTATATATTTCTGAACTATGAAACCCAGCTCGTTTAAGCTCTTCAGTCAATTCATTCTCTTCAACAAATATGGCTGATTCACTATGAATATAATTTTCAAATAAATACATAAGGATATCGAACATTTTAACATCTCCTTAGTTTAATGTAGCCGTCTATAACACGCGCTATTTTATCTTCTAATTCAAGATCTAATAAACGAGGTAATATTTGTTCTATTGGTAACTGAACCCTCTGTGCAATAACATCAACCGGAGTCACCTCAAATCCAAGCTGCTCTAAAATTGGATCATCTTCCTTAATTTTTTCTTGCTCTCTATTAGTATATAGACAACTTTTTGGAAAAATGCTCACCTCTTCTAATATATCGTCCACATTTTCAATTAATTTAGCCCCCTGCTTAATCAAAAAATGGCACCCTTGAGATAATGAGCTGTGTATGGAGCCTGGCACAGCAAATACTTCCCTATTTTGCTCCAAAGCATATTTAGTTGTGATCAATGAACCACTTTTTATTTCAGCTTCAACCACCACAACACCTAAAGATAATCCTGAAATAATGCGATTTCTTCTTGGAAAGTTACTTGCTTGTGGTTTGCTTCCAGGTAAAAATTCGCTTACTAATAATCCTGAATTTTGTATTTGCTCAAATAAAAAACCATGCCTTTTGGGATAAACCACATCAATACCTGTACCTAACACCGCTATAGTACGTCCTTTTGATGCTAAAGCGCCTTTATGTGCTGCACCATCAATTCCTAAAGCCAAACCAGAAGTAACAGTAAAACCAGTTTCAACTAAATCATAAGCTAGTTGCGATGCAATTGTTAATCCGTTAGGTGTGGCACTGCGACTTCCTACCATAGCTATTTGTGGGCTCGATAATAGGTCGAGTTGACCTTTACAAAATAATAATAACGGTGGACTGGATATTTGCTTTAATGATTCAGGATAGTGAGCATCAAAATAACAAAGCACTTCAATTTTTTGCACTACAATAGAATTGATTATTTGATTGATATAAGACCAATCAGTATTTATGAGGTTTGTTGATATTTTTGCGGTTAAACCAAGCTCTAATAGTTGGTTATATGATTTTGAGGTTAGCTGAGATAATTGTAACTTGTCTTGTAAACGAATTAAAGTCCCAACTCCCAGCCCTTTACATAAATAAAAAGCGAGCCAATTCCCAAGCTCGCTTTTTTTAATATTTTCCATGCTCTCTCCCTAGAGCCTGTCACTATTACTCTACGCTAACAGCATCTCCTACTCTGATAGGCTGTAACGTACCAGTGACTAAGGCGTAACTTAAATTGTTATAAACCTTAAATACCATTAACTCACCAACTTTTTCTTTTGGCATTTTCCAAACAGTGCTATCGGCATTCGCTTCGCTACCAAATAATTCAGCCGCAGAAGCTGCTATTTTTGAAAATCGAGATGAATCTTCCAAATACTTAGGACCATCACTGCCATCTACAACTGTAGGTGATTGACGACGAATATCAAAAATATGCCCCGGTTTTATTTCATCATCAGTGCCAATGTCAATAACAACGACATCTAACTTACTAAACTCTCTTAATTTAGTTGTTGAAGCGATAATAGAACCATCCACTTCTTTCTCTGGTTTAGTTAAATTAAAGAAAGCAGGTAACGATTGACCTTCCATTGCAGGCATTAAAAAGTCACCCGCATGAATTTCACGCTTAGAATTTTTCACACGAACAGATGCCGGCACACCATTATCAATATCGCCATTTCTAAACGCGCGAGCAGTGCCCACTAAAATAGCTTCGTGTGCTAAAGGCTCACCCGTCTCTGGATCGATATAAGCTTCACCTTTACGATAAATACCATAATACTTACTACGTTCTAAATTACCTTTTACATATAAAATATGGCCAGAAACTAAATTTTTAGCACTGGTATTTCCACCTAAAACATAGGGTTTTGTTGCCATGGTTTCTTCATCCATAGCTTGTTCATAGGTTAAATAAGGTCGAATAAGCTCAAGAGGTAAAGTAGGAATAGCACCATCTTTTTTCATGGTTTTACGGCCATGAGGAGATAATTTTTTATATTTTTGATTCATTACAAGCATAGGCTGACCATCAGCATCATAAACCAATGAAAGTGTATCGCCTGGATAAATTAAATGCGGATTATCAATTTGAGGATTAAATCGCCATAGTTTAGGCCACAACCAAGGTTGCTCTAAATAAATGGCAGAAATATCCCAAAGCGTATCGCCTTTTTTAACTACATACTGCTCAGGCGCATTATTTTTAACTTTCAAAATATCTGCGATAGCTGGAAAAGCCATCGACAATGAAAGCGCTATAGCGGCAATTTTTTTAATCATAAAAGCTTCCTTTGGTCTTTTCTTTTATTATTATTGACCTAAACCTGTAAAAAATGAACACGAATGGCTAAAATACAAACATTAGCATAATCTAGAGTTTTAAGCACAGCTTTAAAAGGTAAATATGGCAATTTTAGAAGTATTACGTTTCCCTGATGAACGTCTACGCACTATCGCAAAAAAAGTAACACAAGTCGATGATTCAATAAGAAAGATTGTTGATGACATGTTTGACACTATGTACGAAGAAAACGGTGTTGGTTTAGCTGCTACTCAAGTTAATATCCACCAGCGCATAGTTGTAATGGATGTTTCTGAAGAGCGAGATGAAAGAATCGTTTTGATTAATCCTGAAATAATTAAACAATCAGGTAGCACAATCAGCGAAGAAGGCTGTTTATCAGTACCCGAAGCTCATGCAAAAGTAGACAGAGCTGAATTTGTGACTGTTAAAGCATTAGATGCACAAGGTGCAGAATTTGAAATGGATGCAGATGAGCTATTAGCGATATGCATTCAACACGAATTAGATCATTTAGTTGGTAAACTGTTTATTGATTATTTATCACCACTCAAGCGTCAACGCATTCGTAAAAAATTAGAAAAAGAAGCTAAGCTAGCCGCTAAAGAAGCAGCTCAAAGCTAGAAAAAATAGCGACTCTATTTTAACGGCCACACAGTGGCCTTATATAATGATGCTTTGCATTTTTATAACCAAAGGAAATTTTAGTGACACAACCTTTACGCATTGTTTTTGCGGGCACGCCTGATTTTGCAGCTCGCCACCTTCAAGCTCTTATAGATTCTCAGCATCAAGTTATTGCTGTATATAGCCAACCAGATCGCCCTGCTGGACGTGGTAAAAAACTAAAAGCAAGTGAAGTTAAGCAACTTGCTGTTGAAAATAATATTGATGTTTATCAACCTGAATCATTAAAAGTTGAAAGTGAACAGCAAATATTAGCCGATTTAAACGCTGATATTATGGTTGTTGTTGCTTATGGGTTAATTTTACCGCAAACCATTTTAGATACACCTCGCTTAGGCTGTATCAATGTTCATGGCTCTATATTGCCTCGCTGGCGCGGTGCTGCGCCTATTCAAAGAGCAATATGGGCAGGCGATAAAGAATCTGGCGTCACGATAATGCAAATGGATTTAGGTTTAGATACTGGAGATATGCTCAATATTACCACTTGCGATATCAACCAAGATGAAACGAGTGCCTCTCTTTATACAAAATTAGCCCAATTAGGCCCTAAAGCGTTAATAGAAACACTAGCAGAAATTGCAAGCGGCACGGCTAAAGCTGTTGTTCAAGATGAAGCAAAAGCTAATTACGCTCACAAGCTATCTAAACAAGAAGCTGATATAGACTGGTCTATGGATGCAGAACAAATAGAGCGAAATATTCGCTCATTTAATCCTTGGCCGGTATGTTTCACCCAAATGTCAGGTAATACCGTTAAAATTTATCAAGCGAAAGTTGTCGAGTTAACAGGTGAGCCAGGCACAGTTTTAGCAAGTGATAAAACAGGCATCACCATAGCAACTGGTAAAAATGCGATTAAAATAGAACAACTACAACCTCAAGGTAAAAAACCTATGTCTGCACAAGATTTTTTAAATGGTCGGGCTGATTGGGTCGAAATTAATAGTGTTATTGGTAACAAAGGTGAAAACGAATGAGCGATGTAAGAGCTTTAGCAGCTGAAGTTATTTATCAAGTTATCATAGAAAAGCAATCTCTTAATCAAGCTTTACCTGCTGCTAGCACCAAAGTTGCCGTTAAAGACAAAGCTTTATTACAGCAACTTTGTTATGGCGTATTGCGTCACTATTCAAGCTTAGAGTTTTACTGCTCTAAATTATTAAGCAAGCCATTAAAAGGTAAACAAAAAGTATTTGAATTTTTACTTTATGTTGGCATATATCAATTACAACATATGCGTACACCACCACATGCAGCAGTTGCTGAAACCGTAAATGCATTAACAACTTTAAATGCAACTGGCTTAAAAGGTTTAATCAATGCCGTTTTACGTAATTTTCAACGAAAACAATCAGAATTAGAAGCCCAAGCTGATGAGATTAACGCATGTCGTTATAACCACCCAGGCTGGTTTATCAATCAAGTTAAAGCTGCTTACCCTGAAAAATGGCAGCAAATTTTAGAAGCGAACCAACTACAAGCTCCAATGTGGTTACGTGTAAATCAAGCACAACATGGTACTGCGCAGTACAGTGAAAAGCTAAATCAAGAAAATATAGCGCATAAATTACAAGATGGTTTTGATGATGCTATTTTATTAGATAAACCATGTGATGTATTTAGCTTGCCTGAGTTTGAAACTGGCGGCAGCTCAGTACAAGATGGTGCAGCGCAAATCGCAGCAAGATTATTAGATCCACAAGATGGTGACTATATACTTGATGCATGTGCAGCACCAGGCGGTAAAACATGTCATTTATTAGAGCTTGCAAAAGTAGAAGTATTAGCTTTAGATGCTGACGCTAAAAGATTAGAACGTGTACAAGAAAACTTAACCCGCATTGGTTTAGAAGCAAAATTAACCTGTGCAGATGCATCAAAACCAGATGATTGGTTTGATGGTAAACAATTTGACCGCATTTTATTAGATGTGCCATGTTCAGCGACAGGTGTAATACGTCGCCACCCAGATATCAAATGGTTACGCAGATCAGATGACATTGAAAAGCTAGCTAAATTACAAGGGCAAATTTTGCAAGAAATATGGCCTTTATTAAAACCAGGTGGTACTTTGCTGTACGCTACCTGTTCAGTTTTACCTCAAGAAAACAAAAATCAAATTTTGAATTTCCTTGAACAACAAACTGATGCAGAACATATTGCAATAAACTCTGATGATACTTTAACCACTCCAGGATGGCAGTTACTGCCAGATCTTACTGATGGTTTTTATTATGCAAAGTTAACTAAAAAGCACTCTTAATAAAAATAATAAATATTTGGTAGATCATGAAAATTATCATTTTAGGCGCGGGTCAGGTTGGCGGCACTTTAGCTGAAAATCTGGTTGGTGAAAAAAACGAAATCACAGTTATAGATATTAACGGTGATAAACTTCACCAACTTCAAGATAAATACGACTTACAAGTTGTAACTGGACATAGCGCCCACCCTGATATTTTACGCCAAGCCGGAGCTGAAGACGCAGATATGATCATTGCGGTAACCAGTTCCGATGAAGTAAACATGATCGCCTGTCAAATAGCCTATAGTATCTTTAATACGCCAACAAAAATTGCCCGTATTCGTTCAGAGCAATATTTACGTTATAAAGAAAAGTTATTTCATAACCATGATTTACCTGTAGATCACTATATCGCACCTGAGCAGCTAGTTACTAAATACATACGTCGTTTAATTGATTATCCAGGCGCTTTACAAGTTTTACAGTTTGCTGAAGGTAAGTTATCTTTAGTCGCAGTAAAAGCTTACTACGGTGGCTTATTAGTTGGTTATGCGCTTTCGACATTAAAAGAGCACATTCCAAATGTTGAAACCCGTGTAGCAGCTATTTACCGTCAAGGCAGACCAATAAAACCTTTAGGTACCACAGTCATTGAAGCCGATGATGAAATATTTTTTATTGCTGCAACTAAACATATACGCGCAGTAATGAGTGAACTGCAAAAACTTGAACAATCTTATAAAAAAATAATGATTGTTGGTGGTGGTAATATAGGTGCGGGTTTAGCCCGTTCTTTAGAGAAAAACCACACAGTTAAATTGATTGAACGTAATCCAGCACGTGCTGCACAATTGTCTGAGCAATTGGATAAAACAATTGTATTTTGTGGTGATGCATCCGATCAGGAATTACTATCTGAAGAACATATAGAGCAGGTTGATGTATTTATTGCGGTAACCAATGATGATGAAGCTAACATCATGGCTGCTATGCTAGCAAAACGTATGGGCGCACAAAAAACTATGGTACTAATTCAACGTAGTGCCTATGTTGATTTAGTACAAAGTGGCGAAATTGATATTGCCATTTCTCCGCAACAAGCCACTATATCAGCGCTGCTTACTCATGTACGCCGTGGCGATATCGTCAATGTTTATTCATTGCGTAAAGGTGCAGCTGAAGCTATAGAAGCAGTTGCCCATGGTGATAAAAACACTTCTAAAGTAGTAGGTAAAGCAATTAGAGATATCAAGTTACCTGCAGGTACAACCATAGGTGCAATTGTCAGAAATGATGATGTACTCATTGCCCATGATAGTACTGTGATTGAATCAGGTGATCACGTGATCATGTTCTTGATCGATAAAAAGCATATCTATGTGGTAGAAAAACTATTCCAAGTAAGCGCTATATTTATGTAACTATTTATATGTAGCACATAATAAAAAAGCGCAATTTAATCGCGCTTTTTTGTTTTTATCCCCGCCAAAATGTAGGGGTAAACAGTACCAATAGGGTAAATATCTCTAAACGACCAAATACCATCGCTATGGTTAAAATCCACTTTGCGGTATCTGTAATATCACCAAAGTGGGAAGCAACATCACCTAATCCTGGGCCTAAGTTATTTAAACAGGCTGCAGTCGCTGAAAACGCAGTGATATTATCCATGCCCGTGCCCATTAACATCAACATGATAATGACAAATACCAAAGCATAAGCTGAGAAGAAGCCCCAAACCGCTTCAACTACTTTATCTGGTAGTGCTTTACGTCCAAGCTTTATTGAATATATCGCTCTAGGATGCACCAGACGGTTTAATTCTCGTATGCCTTGTAAATATAATAGGAATACGCGAACAACCTTCATACCGCCCCCTGTTGAACCTGCACAGCCACCAATAAAGCTCGAAAATATTAATAACATAGGTAAAAATATAGGCCAGGCCGAAAAGTTATCTGTAGCAAAACCCGCAGTGGTACTAATTGAAACAGCCTGAAATATCGCTTGATTTAATGTTTCATCACCACTTTCAAACATATTATGCGAAGACAACACCGCAAAACAAACCAAAACTAATGCAGCTTGAATAAACAAGAATGCTTTCAATTCTGGATCTCTAATGTAACTTCTTAAGTTTCGATTTGCGACTACCGCATAATGTAATGAAAAGTTCACTGCGGCTATCAATAAAAAGAACACACATATCATATTTATGAGTGGGCTATTAAAGTGACCCATAGATGCATCATAAGTAGAAAAACCACCAATTGCGATAGTAGAAAAAGCATGACAAATCGCATCAAACCATCCCATTCCCGCACTCCAATAAGCTAAAGTACAAGCTAAAGTAAGTGATACATATATATACCAAAGGTGTTTTGCCGTATCAGCGATACGCGGCGTCATTTTAGAGTCTTTCACCGGACCCGGTGTTTCAGCCCTATAAAGCTGCATGCCACCAACTCCTAACATAGGTAAAACAGCAACAGCTAATACAATGATCCCCATACCACCTAACCACTGTAATTGCTGACGATAAAACAATACTGATTTAGGAAGGAACTCTATGCCAGTTAAAACAGTTGCGCCTGTAGTAGTTAAACCCGAAAAAGATTCAAATACCGCATCAGCTAAAGATAAATTTGGCTCTTCAAGAAATATCAAAGGTAGAGAACCAAACGCACCTAATACCAACCAGAATAAAACAACAATCAAAAACCCTTCTCGGGCTTTTAAATCTGCTTTTTCACTTCTATTAGGATACCAAGTCAATAAACCTATGATGACACTAAATACAAAGGCAAGAACAAAAGGAAAACCACCACCATCTTTATAAATCAAAGAGACAAGTGCAGGAGGGATCATAGTGACACTGAAAAGCGCAACCAATAACCCGAGGATTCTGATAATAGTACGAAACTGCATTAGATAATATTTATCCTACATACCGATTTTATTCGGAAGTAATTAATGCATATAGATTACTTTAAATTGACTTAAAAAATAACAGTTAACAAATTATTCTTTTAACTTAAATTCAACTCTTGCATTTGTTTTCTCAAATACTTCAGCTAAAGCACGCGCGACTTCCCTGCTATCAATTTTTATTTGCCAAGCAATTTGAGCTGTAAATGTTTTTTCAATATCTAAAACTGTATAAGCCGTTAATATATTTTCAATCAATCCTTGATGACTATACTCTGAAATACCATAAATTATTGCTTCAGGAATTTTAGTCTCGGTTGTCAATTCCAGCATGGCATTATTTAAGCTGCCACCATATGCACGAACAAGACCACCCGTACCAAGTTTAATGCCACCAAAATAACGTGTTACCACCGCTGTAATTTCACCTAATCCAGACCCCATTAACACATTTAGCATAGGCTTGCCTGCGGTACCGTTAGGTTCACCATCATCAGAAAAACCAAAAACATGACTACCACTCGGTTCACCAGCAACATGTGCCCAACAGTTGTGCCTTGCATCAGGATATTTAATACCAATACTCTTAATAAATGCTTTCGCTGACTCTAAATCTGGCGTGTGTGCGATATGTACAATAAATTTACTTTTTTTGATATCTTCTTGATAAAAAACAGATGTAGAAGGGATTTTATATTCTTGTGACATGGCTTTAATCTATAATTTATAGCGTGGCTAAAGCCGCGCCGACTCTGGTAAATAGGCAGTAAGCGGTAATTTCTCATATAAAAAATTACCGCCTACAAAAATAACTAGACTAACTTTAAGTCTCGAGTCATATTTTCATTATGATCACGATGAACAATAATATTATCTTCAATTCTAATGCCGCCATAAGGCTTAAACTCAGCTACTTTATCCCAATTAATGTACTGGTTATTATCTGTTTTAGATAAGTCTCCTAGTAATGAGTCAATAAAGTATAAACCTGGTTCAATGGTAAATACTTGGTTCACTTCTATTGTACGTGTACAACGTAAGAAAGGATGACCTTCAGGAGCAGCTTGATGTGTACCGCGTTCATCAGCCATAAAACCGCCCATATCATGTACTTGTAAACCTAAGTGATGCCCTAAGCCATGTGGGAAGAAAGTTTTAGTGATGCCTTTTTCAATGATGGCTTCAGCAGATAAATTGACAATATTAAATTGTGATAATAATTTTGCGATACGCATATGACAATCAACATGCAAATCACCATATTTAACACCCGGCTTTAACCCCTCACACATTTGTAATTGCTGTGCATTTAATTCACTGATCAGTTCTGCAAATTGACCTGATTTATTAAAATCATATGTACGTGTAATATCTGATGCATAACCATTAAAACTTGCTCCAGCATCAATTAAAAATGAACGTATCGTTTTAGGAGCTAGCTGATCAAAATGTGTGTAATGTAAAATTGCACAGTTTTCATTTAATGCCACGATATTATCGTAAGGTACTTCATTCGCACCTTGGCGTGTCGCTAATAAATACGCATTTTGAATATCAAACTCAGAACCGCCAGCAAAAAAAGCATCTTTAGCTGCTTGATGACCATTAACACCTAAACGGTTAGCTTCACGTAAACATACATGTTCATAAGCTGTTTTATATGCCCTATGATAGTGAATATAATTTAGTACTGGTTCAGGGTTTAATTCTTTAAATCCTAACGCTTTAGCAACTTCTACATATTCACCTAAGTAAGCATATTTTTCTTTATCATAAGGTAATAACTGTTCGACTTGATCTGGTACCTGCAATAATTGAATATCAAAATATTCAGCCCAGTAATCACTTGGTTCATCTGGCACTTTATGCCAAAAATCTACTGGACGATAAAAAATTAATTTTGGTTTATCAGTACCATTTAGTACTAACCAACAATGTGGATTATCTACAACCGGTAACCAAGCTTTAAAATGCGGGTTAACTTTAAACGGATAGCTCATATCATCTAAAAATTGACGTTTTGCTTGACCCGAATGAATAACTAAACCTTCAAGTCCTTCTCGCTCTAAAAGCGTTTTAGTTCGTTGCTGTAAAGTTGAAATATGTTCAGCATATAAAGAAGCGAGTTTATCCATTATTTTTTCCTAAATGTGTGAAATTAAAATAATAACGATTTTTGTCAGTTTAACACATGATAATTATTGATAAACCATGCATCATTTTTGAATTTTCATCGTGAGTAAATCATCAAATAAATTGTCAGTTTTACCCATTCTTGTGTGGTAAACCTGCCTATAAGCAAATACATTTTTCACGTAATCACGGGTTTCACGATATGGAATAGACTCTATCCATAAATCAACGGCGATAGGATCTTTAGGTAGCCATCTTTTCACGCGATGATAACCCGCATTATAAGAAGCCGTTGCCAAAATCTCATTGCCATTATTCTTACGTTTTAAATAACTTAAATATTGCGACCCCAACTTAATATTTGTTTTTGGATCATAAAGTTTTCTACGTGAAATACTTGACTTAGAAATATATTTAGCGGTACTTGGTAATATTTGCATTAAACCTAAAGCACCCGCATGGGAATTTGCATCTGGCGCAAAAGAGCTTTCTCTTCGAGAAATAGCATAACTCCATGTGATATCTATTTTACTTTTATGACTATACCTTTTAAATAAACTTTCAAAAGCCTCAGGAAAGCGCAAATCTAAATGGTGAAATTTTTTAAGTTGCGCCATTGTATAAATCACACGGTCATGCCAGTCTAATTGACTGCCTAATTGTGCAGCTGCTAACTTTTCTTCTTTTGAGGAAGTATTAATTAAATAATTCCATTCACGTCTAGAAGAAGTGGTACGTTTTAATTCAGCTAACGCCTTTGCTCGTATAAAACCAGGCGCTTGAGATACTTTTTCAATTAATAATGGTGCGATTACAGTTTCTTGATATTGCATTTGCGCAGGTAAACTTAATCTTGCAGCTGCCATAAAACCATAATAATTACGTTTCTTTGCAATTTCAGACCAAAGAGATTCTGCTTTTTGCTTTTTGCCTTGCTGCTGGTACGAATAAGCTAACCAATAGTATTGACCATTAGATAAATTTTCTTTACCGGTAAAGTACGCAATAATACCAGGCCAATCACTATTTTGTAGCATATTAGTCAACTGCCATTGCATCAGCTTTTTATCGTGTTTTTCAACGGCGACTTTGTTTAACCAAAACTTAGCTTCTTTATGCTTAGAAGATGCCAATGCCAAAGCAAAAGTATAATAAACCCCCTGCTTTTGTTGTTCAGTGAATTTAAATTTCACATCTAGTTTTCGCCAAGCACGCAAAGCTAAATCATCATCGCGCCAAATTAAGCGCTTAATACCATAAATAGCAATTTCAGCTTCTTTTAGATTGGCATTTTTAAACCGATATAAACCCGCAGATGCTGATGGGTCTTTTCGCATTTTATGATACAAGTCAGCTAGGTATTGCTCATTTTTAGGAAGTTGTAATTTAAGATAAGGAATTAAAGTATGCTTTCCTTTTTGTGCAGCTAACGTCAGCCTTTGCCATATACGCTCTTGCGTCATATAACCTTGTTTACGCCACTTTTTAAATAAAGCATCACACTCTTTTGGTTGAGATTTTCCAACAACCCATAAATCTGTCACTTGTTGCAATATGGCGCTTTGAGGCGCACCTAATTGCAATTGATAATTTAGATTTGTACAAGTTAAAGCCGCACTTCTTGTTGGCTTAAAATACTTAATAAAAAGCGCTTTTTTATTTCTCTTTTTTAAATTATTTAACCAAGCTCTACGTACAGGCCACTCTAATGGTGACCCTTGATAAATATTTAAAAAAGATTCTATATCGGCTTCATTAGATAAATAAGGATACTTTTTTAAATATGCCATTTTCACATAAGGCTTTAATGGGTGATCTAAATTAGCTAAAGCTTTTTGGTATCTTTTTTTATTGCCCGATAAAGCCGCTTTTTCTGCTGAAATAAAAGCTTTATGTTCTACAGGAATTGCATCAGCTGAAAAACTAGCAAGTGAAATACTAGAAAATAGCGCAGCTGAAATAAAAAGTTTTTTAATAATCGTCACTAAAAAATAATCCTTATGAATATTCTCTAACCCTACTAAATTAGCACTTTATCAAACGATCTTAATAAAGAATTTAAAATGCGCTGAATAACTGACCTTAACATGTAGTTTTTAACCAAATGTTAAGAAACAGAGAAAATTTATTGCTATTTTTATTTAAAGAGGCGAAACTGCATAAAAACCACACTCATCGTACCAGTTAATTTTACTTCTTAACTACAGTTTGAGTTAGAAGAATAACCAGGGAGATAAAAATGTTATATAAAAGCGATAGCTTTGAAGTTACCTTCATCGAAGACGCGATTACAAAAAAATCAATTGCCGAATTTAAATTTTGTGTACCAGGCTCTGTCAATAAATTATCACAACAAACACTTCAAGAATGTGGTGTTGCATTTGCTGAACTTTCTAAACGTGATGATATTCAGGGCATGGTTTTTACCAGTGATAAAGATCACTTTATTATCGGTGCTGATATTTTTGAATTTTTACCTACTTTTGATTTACCACAAGAACAATTAACTCAGTGGATTAAAAATGCGACTGACGTATTTGATGCACTTGAAGACTTACCTTTTCCAACAGTAAGCGCAGTAAATGGTATGGCACTAGGCGGAGGTTGTGAGTGGGTTTTAGCAACAGATTACCGTGTAGCCAGTGATGATGTAAAAATTGGTTTACCTGAAGTACGTTTAGGCATTATGCCTGGCTTTGGTGGCACAGTACGTTTACCACGTATTATAGGCGCTGATAACGCAATGACTTGGATCACCACAGGTAAAGAGCATAAAGCAAAACCAGCTTTAGCTGTTGGTGCACTTGATAGCGTAGTAGCAAAAGATAAATTATATAGCTCAAGCATTAAAGTACTAGAACAAGCAATTGATGGTAAGTTAGATTGGCAAACAAAGCGTGCACAAAAGCTAGCACCACTTGCTATGAATAAACTAGAACAGGGTATGAGTTTTGCGACAGCCCAAGGTATGGTTTTTGGTAAAACGAAAGGCCATTACCCTTCACCATTAATGGCGATTAAAACATTAAAAGCAGCTGCTAATAGTGAACGTACTGAAGCGATGGCAATTGAAAATGCTAATTTTGCAGCACTGGCTAAAACAGATGAAGCAGCCGCTCAAGTAGGTATTTTCTTAGCAGATCAATACTTAAAGAACAAAGCACGCAAACAAGCAAAAACAAGTACAACTGATATTAAACAAGCAGCTGTTGTTGGTGCAGGTATTATGGGTGGTGGTATTGCATATCAATCTGCCTATAAAGGCACGCCAATTATCATGAAAGATATTGCACAAAGTGCATTAGATTTAGGCATGGGCGAAGCGTCAAAACTACTTGGTAAACAAGTAGAACGTGGTCGTATGAAATTAGATAAAATGGTAAAAACTCTATCTTCTATCAAACCGACGCTAAACGATTCAGACCTCAATACAGCTAATATTGTTGTTGAAGCTGTTGTTGAAAACCCTAAAGTAAAACAAGCTGTTTTAGCTAAGCTAGAACAAGATATGCCAGAAGGCACTGTTTTAACGTCAAATACATCTACGATTCAAATAGATGAATTAGCAAGCGCGTTAACAAAACCTGAAAACTTCTGTGGTATGCATTTCTTTAACCCAGTTCATCGTATGCCTTTAGTTGAAATCATTCGTGGTAAAGATACTTCAGATGAAACGATTGGTGCCGTTGTTGATTACGCTTTAAAACTTGGTAAGTCGCCAATCGTTGTAAATGACTGCCCAGGATTTTTCGTAAACCGTGTTTTATTTCCTTACTTTGCTGGTTTTAACCAACTTGTTGTTGAAGGTGCTAACTTCGCTAAAGTTGATAAAGTAATGGAAAATATATTTGGCTGGCCCATGGGTCCTGGTTATTTACTAGATGTTGTTGGACTAGATACAGCAAACCATTGTACGGGTGTTATGGCTGCTGGTTTCCCTGAACGTATGGCAATTCAAGAAAAAGACCCTGTTGCATTATTTGCTAACAATAATCGTTTTGGTCAAAAGAATTCAGCTGGTTTCTATCAATATGTACCAGATAGAAAAGGCCGTCCACAAAAGAAAAACGATCCAGCAGCAATTGAATTATTAAACTCAATTTGTGATTCAGAAAAAGAGTTTTCTAAACAAGAAATTATAGACCGATGTATGATCCCTATGCTAAATGAAGTTTTACTTTGTTTACAAGAAGATATTATTGCATCTCCGCAAGAAGCAGATATGGCACTTATTTACGGTATCGGCTTCCCTCCATTCAGAGGCGGCGCATTCCGTTACTTAGATCAAGTTGGTTTAGCTAATTTTGTAGCAACTGCCGATAAATATGCTGATTTAGGTGCAATTTACCAAGTATCAGATTTAACACGTCAATGGGCTGAACAAGGCCGTAAATTTTATCAAGTAGAGGGCGTATAACATGCAAACTCCAGTAATAGTCGATTGTATTCGCTCTCCTATGGGTCGTTCTAAAAACGGTATTTTTAAACATACCCGCGCTGAAGACTTAAGTGCACATTTAATGAAAGGTTTAGTTGATAGAAATCCACAACTA
Organism: Pseudoalteromonas sp. C2R02; assembly: GCF_018860845.1. Classification (NCBI taxonomy): domain Bacteria; kingdom Pseudomonadati; phylum Pseudomonadota; class Gammaproteobacteria; order Alteromonadales; family Pseudoalteromonadaceae; genus Pseudoalteromonas; species Pseudoalteromonas sp. C2R02. The sequence goes on from NZ_JAHKQC010000041.1 coordinate 21,707, forward strand.
GATCCAACTGAAATAGATGATATCTATTGGGGTTGTGTTCAACAAACATTAGAACAAGGTTTTAATATTGCTCGTAATGCATCATTACTTGCAGGTATTCCTCACTCGGTACCAGCAGTAACTGTAAACCGTTTATGCGGTTCTTCGATGCAAGCAATTCATGATGCCGCTCGTGCCATCATGACTGGTGCTGGTGATGTTTACATTGTAGGTGGTGTAGAGCATATGGGCCATGTGCCAATGAACCACGGTGTAGACTTTAACTTAAAACTATCTAAATCAGTTGCACAAGCAGCAGGTATGATGGGATTAACAGCTGAATACTTAGGTAAATTACACGGTATTTCACGTCAACAACAAGACGAATTTGCAGCACGCTCACATAAACGTGCTCACGCAGCAACAGTTGAAGGCCGTTTTAAACGTGAAATTTTACCTACATTAGGTCACGATGCTGACGGCACGTTAGTGTCTATTGATACCGATGAAGTAATTCGTCCTGAAACAACTGTTGAAGGGTTATCACAATTACGTCCAGCATTTGATCCTGCCAATGGTACTGTAACAGCAGGTTCTTCTTCTGCATTATCAGATGGCGCATCAGCTATGTTAATGATGTCTGAAGAAAAAGCGAAAGCATTAGGTTTACCAATTCGCGCACGCGTTAAATCGATGGCTGTTGCAGGGTGTGATCCATCAATTATGGGTTATGGACCAGTGCCAGCAAGTAAAAAAGCATTAAAAGATGCAGGCTTAACGATTGAAGATATGGGTATAGTAGAACTAAATGAAGCTTTTGCTGCACAGTCTTTACCTGTTATTAAAGATTTAGGTTTAACTGATGTTGTTGATGAAAAAGTTAACTTAAATGGCGGTGCTATTTCTCTCGGCCATCCATTAGGATGTTCGGGTACTCGTATCAGTACTTCGCTTATCCATTTAATGGAAGATAACAACGCTAAATATGGTTTAGCAACTATGTGTATTGGTTTAGGCCAAGGCATAGCAACTGTATTTGAACGTGTTGAATAATTTTAGACTTTAAAATTTTGGTGTTCCAGGCAAGGGTTCGTTTATTAATAAGCGCCCTTGCCTTTTTATTTGTTTAGCTCGTACAGCTACTCTGGTATTGGTAAACTAATTTTAAAACATGTACCTTTATTAATTTCACTTTCAACTTCAATTAAACCTCTATGGGCTTCAATAATTTTATAACTAATTGACAAACCTAACCCGGTTCCTACGCCAACTTCTTTTGTAGTGAAAAAAGGGTCGAACAACCTTTGTTTCGTTTTATCATTCATTCCGCACCCCGTATCTGTAATATGTAAAAATACAAATTCAGAATTGGCAAAAGTTTCTATAGTAATAGTCCCTTTATCTTTATTAATAGCATGTTTAGCATTAATTAATATATTCATTAAAACCTGTTCAATTTGATTTTTGGTACCAAAAACCTCAGGTATATTAGCTGTTAATTTCGTTTTTATATCACATTCATCATATTTAAATTCTGAAGCAATTAAATTTAAAACAGTTTCTATAGCCTCATTTAAACTAAATGAAATAAATCCTTCACTGCCAGAGTGAGAGAATGTTTTTAAGTCTTGTACTATCGCCTTAACTCGAGTTAAACCACCAACACAGGTTGAGATAATTTCTTTACTATCTTCCAGTAAAAATTCTAATTCATTATCTGGATCAGATGTAAAATTAGCATCTTTATTTTCTTGAATTAATAAACTGAAAAAATTATCAAATTGAGACATATAATCTTTTAATGATTCGATATTACTCATTACATAACCTACAGGATTATTAATTTCATGGGCGATACCTGCGGCAAGCTGACCTATAGAAGCCATTTTTTCAGATTGAGTAAGTTGCTTTTGCGTATTCTTTAAAGAGGAATTTACTTTAGATAATTCAGAATATTTTTTATCTAACTTAATTTCAGCGAGCTTTCTTCTGATTGCAATGCTAACAAGTTGACGACCTGACTCTAATGTTTGTAATTTAAGACTATCTAAATTGCTATCATCCTGAAAAAAAACAACTATCATGTGTGACTGGTTTAAAATTGAAAACAAAGGCAATACAACGACATATTCAACTTGAGTCTTCATCAAAGATTCAGGATAAAAGAACTCATCCGCGGTTAATAATATCGTTTCATTTTGTGCTTGCTTAATATTATCTACTACCTGAGATACATTAATATCATTTTCAGCTTGCTTAACTTTTTCAGTGAGCTCATATTCTATACCTTTAGTTAATGGTGCATTAGCCTTTTCATGGCAATAAATATAACTGCAACTAGTAGATAAAAAACTCACACAGCGCTCTAATAAGCTTTGTATTATTGTTTCTACTTTATTTTTACTAAAAGTTACCGTTGCTAGAAATGTTAAAAATTCGAGTTGCTGCTGTTTAGATTGTTCATATTCGGCTTGAGCTTGTAATTGCTTTTTAAGTTCATTATTTTCATCTAATAACAGTTTATTTTCTTTCTCTAATTTCTTATAAGTTAACTTTTCTAAATTTTTATTTAATTTCAGATTATTAGGTAATATTCCATTAGATATTTCTTTTTCCATTTGTGTCTCAATTTTTGTTTTCAACTGATAAAAAAAATGCCTATACTGACATAAAGAATAGGTATATTTTTTATATATTGTTAGGGCTAATCAAAACTATTTTAGGATAAAGCACAGTATGGAAGATGTTTTTAAACCCAGAATTATATTGGTTGATGATGAGGTTGAAGTTTTACAATCTCTAGAAAGAATTTTCAGACGAGAATATGAAACAATCGCTTTTAATGATCCAGCTAAAGCAATCGAGTTTATAAAAATGACCCCTATTCATATCATTATTTGTGATATGCGAATGCCAGAAATATCAGGCGATAAAGTGCTAGCGCAAGTAAAACAGCACCAACCAAAAGCAAGAAGAATTTTACTATCGGGTTATTCAGATATACAAAGTACCATAGCTGCGATTAATGATGGTGGCATTCATGCATACGTTGCCAAGCCTTGGGATAATAAACAACTTAAAGAAATTGTCAGTGATTCCCTACAGGTAATAAAATTAGAAGTTGAGAATCAAAAACTCACTAAGCAACTAAAAGTAAATAACGAAAACCTAGAGAGTTTAAATGTACAGCTAGATAAAAAAGTAGAAGAACGTACCCGCTCTTTAAAGCAAACGGTTTCTCAACTTAAACTTTCAATAAAAAAACAACGAAAACAGCTTCAACAAGTCATAGACATGGTATCGCTAATTTCTGCAGAGCACAGACAAGATCACCACCAACATGATATACGCATTGCAAAACAATGTCGTTTACTTGGCCATCAGTTAGGGCTAGAGAAAGTAGAGCTTACATATTTATATTTAGCTGCACAATTACATGCAATAGGTGAAATATCTTTACCTGAGTCTTTATTAAATAAGCCCGATTCTCAAATGAATAATAGTGAGTTATTACAGTTGCACTCTCAAGCAACTAAAGGCGCTGATATTTTAGATGTGATGCCATCGCTTAAACATATTTCTGATACCTTACGTTACCAATACGAAAAATTTAATGGTCATGGTTATCCAGGAGTAAAAGCCAATAAAGAAATACCACTCGCTTCTCGTATTCTCGCTGTTGTACGTGATTATGATAAGTTTGTTTCTGGTTATGCAACCTCACAAAAACTTCAACCTAAAGATGCGTTAAGGCAATTAAAAAACCAATCAAATCGTAAATACGATAGTGAAATTGTAGACGCTTTTGAACATCTATTAAATAATATACCAGCTGGTAGTGATGCTGAGTTTTGCTTTACTTTAGATATGTTAGAACCTGGTATGGTTATCGCTCAAGATGTGAAATATAACAATGGCAATGTACTTATTACCAAAGATACTGAGCTGACTGAAGCCACCATAGATCGTATGGAGCAATATGAACTTGAACACGACTTCACTTTCTTTATATTCATTTTAATACCTGAAAAAACCTCAAGTGAAGTTAATTAAAAATCAGCTTTTATTCACTGAAAATTAAGCCTAAAATACAGCTTCTTTTTTTAGAGTGTACTCCATGACTGATTTAACTATAAACTCTACAACACAAGCAGATCATACTTTAGACGCTATGGGTTTACGCTGTCCTGAACCTGTTATGATGATCCGAGGCACAGTAAGAAAAATGCAGGAAGGTGAAACCTTATTAATCGTTGCTGATGATCCATCAACAACGAGAGATATTCCCAGCTTTTGTCGTTTTATGGATCATACATTATTAGCACAAGAGGTTGAAAATGAACCTTTTCGCTATTTAATCAAAAAAGGTCTATAAACAAAGTTACGCAGAAAATTTGTTATTCAAACACTTGATTGATTGTTACTAAAGGTTTTGCTTTTTGTCTAAAGTTAATGCTTACCTGATACCAACCTGATTCATACGGTGTAAAGCTAAAGTAGTTATAAATACTGTTACAGTTAGCTTGCACCGGAATACCTGACTCTAAGAACTGATCTAAATCTTCACTTAAATAACCACAATTTAAACCTTGGCTCCAATTTTCATCTGCTATTTTAAATTCGTATGTTTGACCTGCAGTTGAAAGTTTAATTTTAGTTTGCAGCACATCGGTGCTTATTTTTTTTAGTTGATATTCAGGCTGTGCTTCCCAAGTATTAAAGTTACCTCTTAAATAAATAGGTGTTTCAATTCCTGCATTTTCAACTTCATTTTTTTTGAAAGATTCAGTACTTGAACAAGCAGTTAATACTGAAGCTATAAATATGATCGGTAATATTTTTTTCATTTTTATTCTTATTCCCCACACTCTAATACTGTTATAGTCGCACAAAAAAGCCGGTTTAAAAACCGGCTTTTTATCAATTTTATTTATACGCACTATTAAGCTCACGCATAATTATTTAGCTTTACTGAAGTACAGAGATATCAGCAATATCTAAGAATAAGTTTCTTAGTTGATTAAGCAGTGCTAATCGATTTAGTTTAACAGCTTCATCATCAGCCATCACCATTACATTATCAAAGAAAGTATCAACCGTTTCTCTGATATCAGCTAATTGAGTTAATTTCTCTGTATAGCTTCCTTGACCTAGTTGTTCAAACTTAGCTTTAAAAGATGATACAGTCTCAGCTAAAGCTTTTTCTGCATTTTCAGATAACAGCGATGCATTAACATCCTCAGCTACTTCAATCTTATTTTTAGCTAAGATATTGCCAACACGTTTATTAGCTGCTGCAAGTGCTTCTGAAGAATCTAAGCTACGGAAATGACTTACCGCTTTCACACGACGATCAAAGTCGATAGGGTAAGATGGACGACGCGCTAATACAGCTTGTATAACATCAACTTGAATGCCCTGATCTTGATACCAAGATCTGAATCTACCTAACATAAAGTCAAATACATCCGTTGCTACATTATCGTTGGTTAACTTATCAGCAAATAACTCTTGTGCTTTAGCTACGATTTCAAGAATGTCTAATTCTAATTCTTTTTCAACCATAATACGTAATGCACCAATAGCGGCACGACGTAAAGCAAATGGGTCTTTATCACCTTTAGGTGCTTGGCCGATGCCAAAGATACCGACTAATGAGTCAAATTTATCAGCTAATGCAACTGCTTGACTGATTTCATTTGAAGGTAAATTGTCACCCGAAAAACGCGGCATATACTGCTCATTTTGCGCAACAGCAACTAACTCATCTTCACCATCAAAACGCGCATAATGCATACCCATTACGCCTTGTATATCAGTAAACTCCATGACCATATCAGTCATTAAATCTGTTTTACTTAATAAACCAGCGCGTGCAGCTTTTACTTCGTCAGCACCTAATTTAGTTGCAATAAATGCAGCGAGTTTAGAGATACGTTCTGACTTATCTTTTAATGTACCTAATTGCTTTTGAAACAATACGCTATCAAGTGACTCTAAACGACTTTCTAACGTTTTCTTTTTATCCGTTTCAAAAAAGAACTGAGCATCAGCTAAACGAGGACGAACAACTTTTTCATTACCTTTGATAACTTGTTCTGGATTTTTACTTTCAATATTAGAAACAAATAAGAACTTATTAAGTAATTTTCCATTTTGGTCTAATAATGGAAAGTATTTTTGATCGTCTTTCATTGTATAGATCAAGGCTTCAGCTGGCACTTGTAAGAATGACTCTTCAAATGTTGCAACTAAAGTCACTGGCCATTCAACCAATGCAGTTACTTCTTCAAGTAAATCTTCATCCATAGCCACAACTGCATTATTTTCTGCAGCGACAGTTTCTATTTGTTTGCGAACAAGAGCTTTACGCGCTTCAAAATCAGCAATTACGTATGCTGATTTTAGTGCATCTTGCGCTTCATCAGCATGATTAATTGCAATGCGTTCAGGGTGGTGGAATCTGTGGCCCTGTAATTCATTGTTAATGTCTTTACCAAGAATATTACCTTGAATTAGCTTATCGCCAAACATGACAGTAACCGTATGAACTGGGCGTATAAATTGAATCTTAGAAGCACCCCAACGCATAGGTTTTGAAATAGGTAATTTAGCTAATGCTTTGCTGATAGCATCTGGTAATAGTGCATCTACTGCTTTACCAGTAACTTTAGCCTTATGTAATAACCAAGCGCCCTTTTCTGTTTCATAGCGTTCAGCATCGGCAACATCAATACCACAACCACGTGCCCAACCTTGAGCCGCTTTTGTCGCATTACCATCAGCATCAAATGCTGCTTTTACTGCTGGTCCACGTTTTTCAACAATTTTGTCTGCTTGTGTTGCAACTAATTCAGTAACTTTAATACCTAAACGGCGTGGAGATGCATACCAAGTAACTTCAGAATTATCTAACTCTAATGCCGTTAATTCTGATTTTATATTAGCTGCAAAAGCCTCAGCTAATGCACGTAATGATTTTGGAGGTAATTCTTCAGTACCAATTTCAATTAATAAATTTTCAGTTGTCATATCATTACGCTCCTTTCTTAGCATTTGTCTTATCTTTACAAAGTGGGAAGCCTAACGCTTCTCGTGCAGCATAATAGCTTTCTGCACAGGCTTTAGATAATGCTCTTACACGTAAGATATAACGTTGACGTTCAGTTACTGAGATCGCATGACGTGCGTCTAATAAGTTAAATGCATGAGATGCTTTCATTACTTGCTCATAGGCTGGTAATGGTAAATTTGCTTCAATTAGTTTTTGGCTTTCTGCTTCACAATGATCAAATTCAGCAAATAAAGCTGGTACATCAGCATGCTCAAAATTATATGTTGATTGTTCCACTTCATTTTGATGAAAAATATCACCGTATGTTACTGTGCCTAATGGACCATCAGTCCAGATCAGATCATAAATACTATCTACGCCTTGAATATACATAGCTAGACGCTCTAATCCATAAGTGATTTCACCAGTTACTGGTGTACACTCTAAGCCACCTACTTGTTGGAAGTAAGTAAACTGTGATATTTCCATACCGTTTAACCACAGCTCCCAACCAAGACCCCAAGCGCCTAACGTTGGTGATTCCCAGTTGTCTTCAACAAAACGCACTTCATCAGTTAATGTATCAATACCGATAACAGCTAATGAGTCTAAATATAATTGCTGAATGTTTTCAGGTGATGGTTTTATCACTACCTGAAATTGGTAGTAATGTTGTAATCTATTTGGATTATCACCATATCGACCATCAGTTGGTCTGCGACATGGTTGGACATATGCACTTGCCATTGGCTCTGGGCCAATTGATTTCAAGAATGTGAATGGATGAAATGTTCCAGCACCAACTTGCATATCTAATGGTTGAGCGATTACACAACCTTGTTGTGCCCAATATTCCTGTAAAGCCAGGATTAAACCTTGAAAGGTTTTAGTATCATGTTTTGTATTTTGCATAGTGGATTTATTCGTTTCTTTTAGCGGTCATATGTCGATAATTCCTACAAGTATACCCGTATTAAATCTGCTACGCACCTTTATTGAAGCCACTCATACCAATTTATATTGATGCTTATGATAATATTTAATTTGTTTTTTATGACTGACTCAACTAAATCATTTTGGTGCAAGTCCTATGAATTAATTTATTATATTTAAGGCATAAAAAAAGAGACTGTTTAGTCTCTTTTTTATAATTCATATTATGTCACTAGTGGCAAAATGATATATCAGAATTATACGTCTAAATTAACAACGCGTAGTGCATTCTTCTCAATGAATTCACGTCTTGGTTCAACATGATCACCCATTAATGTAGAGAACAATTGATCAGCTGCAATCGCATCTTCAATTGTTACTTGTAGCATACGACGCGACTCAGGATCCATTGTAGTTTCCCATAATTGACTTGGGTTCATTTCACCTAGTCCTTTATAACGTTGTATATATAAACCACGCTTAGATTCTGACATTAGCCAATCTAGTGCTTCAACAAAATTAATAACTTCTTTTGTCTTCTCACCACGTTGAATATAACCACCTTCTTCAACTAAGTTTGCAACTTGCTCGCCTGTCACTTTAATTTTTGCGTAGTCAGCTGAAGTGATGAAGTCATAATTAAATACATAGTCTTTATCGATACCATGTTGGCGAATTGTAATAACAGGTAAAGTTAAATGACGTTCAGTATCTTCAAATGTATTAGCTGTAAATATTGTTGCATCAGTATCATTTGCGATTAAATCAGCAACAAATGTCTCAACCCATTTAGTTACAACAGCAGAGTCTTTTAAATCTTCAGTTGAGATTTCTGATTGATACATTAGTCTTTCAACAACTTTAAGCGGGTATTTACGTGATAAACGCTGAATAATTGAAGTTGTTTTTTGATAGTCTAAAACTAGATTCTCTAGTCCTACACCATTTATAGCTGGTGCACTATCATTTACATATAATGAAGAACCATCAAGTGCTAACGTTGTTAAATACTCAGTTAATGCTGGATCATCTTTAATATATCTTTCTTGCTTGCCTTTTTTAACTTTATATAAAGGCGGTTGTGCAATATAGATAAATCCACGCTCAACTATTTCTGGCATTTGACGATAGAAAAAAGTTAACAGTAATGTACGAATATGAGAACCATCCACATCGGCATCAGTCATGATAATGATATTTTGATAACGAAGTTTTTCTGGATTATATTCATCTCTACCAATACCACAACCTAGTGCAGTAATAAGCGTAGCAACTTCTTGTGAAGAAAGCATTTTGTCAAAACGTGCTTTTTCAACATTCAGTATTTTACCTTTCAATGGTAAAATAGCTTGGTTTTTACGATTTCTACCCTGCTTAGCTGAACCGCCAGCAGAGTCTCCTTCCACTATATATAGTTCAGATAGTGCAGGATCTTTTTCCTGACAATCAGCAAGTTTACCTGGTAAGCCAGCTAAATCCATAGCACCTTTACGGCGTGTCATTTCACGTGCTTTACGAGCAGCTTCACGAGCACGAGCTGCATCGATAATTTTCATTACGATTGTTTTAGCTTCATTAGGGTGCTCTAATAAATATTCAGCTAGTTTTTCACCCATAGCTTGCTCAACAGCAGACTTAACTTCCGAAGAAACCAATTTATCTTTAGTCTGTGATGAGAATTTAGGATCAGGCACTTTAACTGAAACAACAGCTGTTAAACCTTCACGAGCATCATCACCTGTTGCATTGCTGGTGGTTTTAGCTTTTTTATTAAAGCCTTCTTTTTCCATATAGTTATTTAACGTACGAGTTAAAGCACCACGGAAACCAGCTAAGTGAGTTCCACCATCTCTTTGAGGAATGTTATTTGTAAAACAGTATATATTTTCTTGGAAGCCATCATTCCACTGCATAGCAACTTCAACTGTTATACCATCTTCTTCACGGTGAGCATCAAAGTGGAATACTTCTTTATGAACAGCTGTTTTATTAGTATTTAGATATTCTACAAAAGACTGGATACCACCGGCATATTTAAAATGCTCTCGCTTATCTTCTTCTCGTTCATCAATTAAGATAATGCTCACACCAGAATTCAGGAATGATAATTCACGAAGGCGTTTAGCTAATATATCAAAATGAAAATCTATATTAGTGAATGTCTCTTCACTTGGCCAAAAACGTAACTCGGTGCCTGTTTTTTCTGTATCACCAACAATAGCTAATGGTGCATCTGGCACACCATGAGTATAAGTTTGTTCATGAATATGACCGCCACGATGTACTGTCACTTTTAATTTAACAGATAAAGCATTTACTACTGATACACCTACACCGTGTAAACCACCTGATACTTTATATGAATTATCATCAAATTTACCACCGGCATGAAGTACCGTCATAATAACTTCAATAGCAGAAACACCTTCATCTTCATGTATTTCGGTTGGTATGCCACGGCCGTTATCGCTTACTGATACTGAGTTATCTGGGTGTATTTTTACAAAAATATCATCACAGTGACCAGCTAAGGCTTCATCAATAGAGTTATCAACAACTTCAAATACCATATGGTGTAGGCCAGAACCATCATCCGTATCACCAATGTACATTCCAGGACGCTTACGAACAGCATCCAATCCTTTTAGTACTTTTATACTCGACGAGTCATAATTTTCAGACATGCTTTAATTCCACTCAATTTGTTATTAGTTTGCCATGTTTCACGTGGAACATTTCTAGTTTTCGCTTCATTGGTTCCACCACAGCTGAAATACTGTCAGATTCAATAGCCGTTATAAATATTTGAGAATCGCATTGAGCAAGTAGTTTGCCCACCTTTCCTCGCGTATCTTCGCCTAGCTCTGAAGGTAAATCATCTATAAGTAATATTGACTGTTTATTTGTTTCAGTCTCTATAAGGCTATTCTGTGTTACTTTTAATGCATACAACAAAAGCTTTAATTGTCCGCGAGAAAAATAGTTCTCGACACTAGTACCATCCACAGAGAAGCTAAAATCAGCTTTATGCGGTCCTCTACTAGTAAAACCTTGTTTTAAATCTCTTTCAAAATTTTCAGATAAAATATCAGTTAATTCATTAGTCGATTTCCAGCCTGGATTAAAGTCTAAGCTGATGTTTTCCACTAAATCTAAATCAACACATATTTTATCAAAAAACTGCGTCTTAAACCTATTTATATACGATAAACGTAGATTATTTATGCTGACTGACAGTCTAACAAATTCTTTATCCCAAAACCTAATTTCATCAAAATAGTTTTTAGGTTTTTGCTTTAATAAAGCATTTCTTTGTTTTAGTATTTTATTAAAGGATTGCCATAAAGAAAAAAACTGATGTTCCACGTGAAACAATCCAAAATCTAAGAATTTGCGACGTTCTTTTGGGCCACCAAAAAATAAAGAATAACTTTCAGGAGTGATAACTTGGACTGGTATCAGTTGTGCTAGTTCAGATACTTTTCGAGAAGACTTCCCTTGTATCTTAAGGTTTGTTTCACCAGCCTGACTTTTACTCAGACCAACAGGAATAGATAAGTTATTTACAGATTTCTTGCCATGAATAACAAATTCATTTTGCTGTTTTTTAATGATGTTTTTGTGTTTACCAGTACGAAAAGATTTACCATGAGACAAATAATAAATTGATTCTAGTAAACTGGTTTTACCGCTACCATTGGCACCATAAATTAGATTTACCCCATCCACAGGTGAAAGGGATAAATCTTCAATATTTCTAAAGTTTTTAACCGTTAATAATTCTAAAGACATATTAACTTATAAATAAAAAAATAATTAATTCTGAATAAATTCATTATTGATTATTATAATCGCATTGGCATAACAACATACATCGCTTCTGAATCACCACAACCTTCAACTAATGCACTACTATTTGAATCCAATAATGTGAAGCTCACATCGTCAGTTTTAAGTGTATTTAAAACATCTAAAACATACGATACATTAAAACCAATTTCTAAATCTGGACCATCATAAGACACCTCAACAACTTCTTCAGCTTGCTCTTGTTCTGGGTTATTAGCGCTTATTTTTAATTGGCCAGCTGAAAAGTTTAGTCTTACCCCTCTAAACTTCTCATTAGATAAAATAGACACGCGTGCAAATGCCGAGCGTAACCACTCTCTATTAGCTGTTACTATTTTATCTCCGCCTCTGGGAATAACACGACGATAATCAGGAAAACGGCCATCAACTAACTTACTGGTAAATACAAATTCTTGATCTAAAATACGAACATGATTTGCACCAAATTGAATCGTTACTAATGCATCATCACTATTCATTAAACGCATAATTTCTTGCACCCCTTTTCTTGGGATGATTAATTGTCTTTGCGTATTTAAAGATTGTGCTAAAGTTTTTTGTGCTAACGCCAATCTGTGACCATCTGTTGCTACGGTTTTTATTTCAGTATTATCAACTTCAAAAGACATACCATTTAAATAATACCTCACATCTTGGTTAGCCATAGAAAAATGCGTACTTTCCAGTAGCTTTCTAAGCTCTAGACGTGTTAATTGAAATTCAACTTCACCATCCCACTCTTCTAAATTAGGAAAATCATCCGCTGATAAAAATGCTAATGAAAAACGGCTTTTTCCAGACTTAAGAATTATTTGACTTTCTTTTAGAGATAAAGAAATATCAGAACCGTCAGGTAAACTCTTACAAATATCTAAAAGTTTTTTAGCGGGCAAAGTCAGTTTATTATCTTCAACAGTTTGATCTAACATCACACTGGCAACTAATTCTATTTCTAAATCAGTACCAGTCATAGATAGTTTGCCATCTTGAACTTCTAGCAAAACATTAGATAATATTGGCAATGTATGTTTGCGCTCTATTGCACCAGATACTTGCACCAAAGGTTTAAGAAATTGATCTCTTGAAATTGTTATTTGCATTTTAAATCTAACCCTACGATGAAAGTGTTCTGATCAAGTTTTGGTAATCTTCTTTTATTTCATGGCTTTCTTCTCTAAGAGATTTTATTTTACGACATGCATGTAATACAGTTGTATGATCTCTACCACCAAAAGCATCCCCTATTTCAGGTAAGCTGTGATTAGTTAACTCTTTAGATAGTGCCATTGCCACTTGTCGTGGTCTTGCGATTGAACGCGTACGTCTCTTTGATAATAAATCAGATACACGTATACGATAGTATTCAGCAACAGTACGCTGGATATTATCTATTGTTACTAATTTATCTTGCAGTGCTAATAAATCTCTTAGTGCTTCTTTAACAAAGTCGATTGTAATTGGGCGACCAGTAAAATTAGCATTGGCTATTACCCTATTTAATGCGCCTTCAAGCTCTCGGACATTAGACCTTAATCTTTTAGCAATAAAGAATGCAACTTCTTCAGGTAGCTTAATCTGACTTTGCTGTGCTTTTTTCATTAAAATAGCAACACGCGTTTCTAGCTCAGGTGGCTCAATCGCAATTGTTAAACCCCACCCAAAACGAGATTTTAATCTGTCTTCAACGCCATCAATTTCTTTAGGATAGCGATCAGATGTCAATATAATTTGTTGATTACCTTCTAATAACGCATTAAAGGTATGAAAGAACTCTTCCTGAGAACGTTCTTTATTAGCAAAGAATTGAATATCATCTATTAATAATGCATCTACACTACGGTAATAACGCTTAAACTCTTCAATTGCGTTGTTTTGTAATGCACGCACCATATCTTGAACAAAGCGCTCAGAGTGCATATAAACAATTTTAGCATCAGGCTTATTAGCAACGATACCATTACCTACAGCATGCAATAAATGCGTTTTACCTAGACCTGTGCCACCATATATAAATACAGGGTTAAAAGCCGTGCCAGGATTATCTGCTACCTGAACTGCAGCCGCTTTTGCCAATTGATTTGATTTACCTTCAACAAAGCTGTCAAAAGTATAGGTATCTTTTATATTCGCTTTTGGAAACGATTTAGGTGCCGGTTCTACAACTTCAGGTTTCTTTTCTACTTTACGAGATTTACTAGCAGCAGGTTCTTTTGCTTCTACCGCTGTTTGCCCTTCTTGAGCAGGACTTGGTACAGCTGGCTTAGTGCCACTGCCAACACCAAAATGTAATTTAGGTGCCTCATCGCCACAAATCTCTATTAATAATTCATTGATCCTATTTAAGTATTTATCACGAACCCAATCCAAAACAAAACGATTAGGTGCAAAAATAGTTAAAGTATCTTCTGTACTCTCGGCTTGTAATGGACGTACCCACATACTAAATTGCTGTGAAGGTAACTCATCTTGAAGCACATATAAACAACTTTGCCAAACAGACAGATACACGGCTAACTCCTAAAGGCGGCAAATATTCCCGGTCATCATAAGAGAGGAAATATTATGCTAAATATATAAAAAACACGCCATTATGAATCGACTTATCCACAAGTTCAAGAATGATTTATAAATATTTTAAACAAACCACAACAATAACATCTAACTATATGTTTTTATTATTTATAATTTTTATAATATGTTGTGTATATTTTTATAATTTTTATTATGATCTTTTGATCATCAACCGATCTAATCACTTTTTCCAAAGCTTATAAGCAAACTATCAATAACAACTGTGGAAAACTATTTTTTAACTGCTATATGTAGTAAAGATCACTTCATTTGGAAATGATAAAAAATCCAGATCCTGATCTTTAAAATTTTACAAATTGAAAATACCAAGCCAGATCACACAAAAAGATCTCGCAATGATCTTTAATTTTTTATACATATAATAAGTACGATATAAAGGTATGCCCCAAGCTATTTAATACCTACCTTATATAGATAGTAAAATTAAAACTTTGACCTTTATCATTCAATTAATATGCAATATTAAGATAAATTACAAATTGGCGGCTTAAATAGCGCTTTTATATTGACTTTGAGTGCGACCCTCTATAACATCTCGCGCTCGCAATGGCACCTGTGCCAGGATCGCGACCTGCATAGGATGTTTTTAACTTAAACCGATCGGAAGTAATAAAATGAAAAGAACTTTTCAACCAAGTGTACTAAAACGTAAACGTAGCCACGGATTCCGTGCTCGCATGGCAACTACAAATGGCCGTAAGCTAATTAATCGCCGTCGTGCGAAAGGCCGTAAAGTACTTTCTGCTTAATATAGTGGAAAGCTTTGGCTTTGGTAGGGAGTTACGTCTGTTAACTCCCTCGCATTACTCAAGAATCTTCAATGAGCCTGTTCGGGCTGCAACTAACTGTTTCACTCTTTTAGCAAAACCTAATGATTTATCTACTCCTCGCTTAGGCTTAACTGTAGCCAAAAAACGCGTAAAGAAAGCCTGTGATAGAAATCGAATTAAACGCCTTGCACGTGAAAGCTTTCGTCTTAGTCAACATAAACTAGATAATATTGATATTGTATTAATGGTTAAAAATGGTTGTGAGTTACAAGATAACGCGGAACTAACCAAACAATTAAATAAGATGTGGTTAAAACTTAACGAAAGATGTAAACCCGGCGCACCAAAACCAGCACCATTTAAGAAACGCCCTCGAAATCAAAAAAAGCCTAAATCAAAAACTAAATAAGCTAGCTCAAACTAGATAGAATTGGTATTAAAAGCCGTTTTAGGGTATCTTTAGCCTACCTTTTATCCATGCCATTTAGTGAATAAATCTTAGTGAACAAACCTGATGCTATCTGTAATGTAAATTTATATAATTAACAATAAGTTATGAATATAATTCTGCTATTACCTAAAAAAATATTAATGCTACTTATTAAAGGTTATCAAAAATTTATAAGTCCATTTTTAGGATCTAATTGTCGCTTTAATCCAACCTGCTCCAGTTATGCAATTAATGCAATTGAATTACATGGTTCAGTTAAAGGAAGTTGGCTTACGCTAAAACGCATAATAAAATGTCATCCCTTACACTCAGGCGGAGATGATCCTGTGCCTGGCAATCCCATTAATCTAAAAGACGAGAAATAAGAGCTGTTATGGAATCTCAACGCACGTTTTTATTTATCGGTTTGATACTTGTATCATTTTTATTATTTCAAGAATGGAATAATGATTACAATCCAAGTCAACAAATCGAGCAAAGTGCCAATAAAAATCAAGTAAATAACCAATCGAATGGAACAAATCAAAGTAATGATGGTAATTTTGTACCTTCATCATCTGACGATTCCATACCAAGCCAAATCGCACAAGTAAGCCGCTCTGTGATCTCTATTGAAACTGATGTTTTTACAGTGAAAATAGATTCAAAAGGTGGTGATATTATTGAAGCGAACCTTTTGGCTTATCCTACTGTGCAACATGGCGATACAGCTTATAAATTATTAGGTGAAATCGACGGTCAGTATTTCTCTCAAAGTGGTTTAATAGGTAACAGCGGTCCAGATGCAAATCCTAAAGGACGTCCCGTTTATACAAGTGAGCAAACTGCTTATGTATTAAATGGTGATGAACTGAGAGTGCCACTATCTTTCACTGATGAAAATGGTGTGAAATTTGTTAAAACTTATATATTCAAAAAAGGCCAATATGATGTTGGTTTAGAATATAAAGTAAATAACAATACGAGCGAGAATGTATCTGTACAGCTATATACACAAGTTAAGCATACAGTTGCAGAAAAAGGCAGTTTAACAGATCAAAATTACTTAGGTTTTGCATACGGAACAGCTGAAGATAAATATAACAAATATGACTTTTCAGATATTGAAGAAAATAATATCAATATAAATGAAACGGGTGGTTATATTTCATTTATCCAACATTACTTTGTAAGTGCTTGGGTACCAAACCAAGACGAGCAAAATAATATATATACGCGTATGCTTTCTGGTAATGCGGCAATTATGGGTATTAAAGGCCCGCAAGTAAATGTACCTGCAAATACCAACCATGCTATTACATCAACTTTTTATATGGGCCCTAAAGATTCTGAAGCGTTAGAAGCTTTGCATGAAGACTTAGATCTAACAGTTGATTACGGTATATTATTCTTTATTTCTCAGCCTTTATTCACATTGTTAAAATGGTTATTTAGCATATTAGGTAACTGGGGTTTTGCAATTATCGCTATTACAATCATAGTTAAAACATTGCTATACCCTCTTACAAAAGCGCAATATACTTCAATGGCTAAAATGCGTAATCTTCAACCTAAGATTGCAGCTATGAAAGAGAAGTACGGCGAAGACAAACAAAAGTTTGGCCAAGCTATGATGGAAATGTACAAAAAAGAGAAAGTTAACCCAGCAGGTGGTTGTTTCCCTCTTTTACTACAAATGCCAATTTTCTTAGCATTGTTTTATGTTTTCTTAGAGTCTGTAGAACTACGTCATGCTGAATTTGGTTTATGGCTAACTGATTTATCAGCAATGGACCCATACTTTATTTTGCCAGTATTATTTGGTGTAAGTATGTTTGTAACTCAGAAATTACAACCTATGACTGCAACAGATCCAATGCAGCAAAAGATGATGATGTGGATGCCTGTTATCTTCTCAGTATTCTTCCTATGGTTCCCATCAGGTTTAGTACTTTACTGGTTAGTATCAAATGTTATTTCGATTATTCAAATGCTGATTATTTATAAAGGCATGGAAAAGAAAGGCATTAAAGTTAAAAGCTAAATTAGCTTTTATATGTAAAAAGGTGACTTAGGTCGCCTTTTTTTTATGCCCTAAATAATTATTTCAATAACATCTATTGTCAATTTTATACATCAATTTAAACCTCTTTGAATACTCAAATCTCTTTCATAAATATATCATTTATCAATACGCTTTTATTTTAACCAACGAAGTTGGGCTAATAGATATGCGTAGCAGATATATCTGTTATACAATTAGCCTATTCTTACCTAATCAATAGAATTCATATCAAATAATGGAAAATCAAGAAACAATCGCAGCTCAAGCAACAGCCCCAGGCCGTGGCGGTGTTGGCATTATTCGCGTATCAGGTTCACTCGCCCGTGAAGTGGCAAATAAAATATTAGGTAAGTGCCCAAAAACACGTTTTGCTGAATATTTACCTTTTAAGAATCTAAAAGGTGATGAGCTAGACCAAGGCATCGTACTATTTTTTGAAGGCCCTAATTCATTTACGGGTGAAGATGTACTAGAACTACAAGGTCATGGCGGCCCTGTATTGCTCGATATGATACTCAAAGAGATTTGCCAAATAGATAAAGTACGTATTGCTAAACCAGGTGAATTTTCAGAACGTGCCTTCTTAAATGATAAAATGGATTTAACGCAAGCTGAAGCTATCGCTGACTTAATAAATGCAAATTCAGAGCAAGCAGCACAAAGCGCCCTACACTCCTTACAAGGCCAGTTTTCAAAGCATATTAATAAACTTGTAGAGCAAGTTATACATCTGAGAATGTATGTTGAAGCAGCGATAGATTTTCCAGAAGAAGAAATTGATTTTTTATCGGATGGTAAAGTCTCTGGTGATTTAAATGCGATTATTAAACAATTAAATGAAGTCACCTCGCAAGCAAAACAAGGTTCTATTATGCGCGAAGGTATGCGCGTAGTAATAGCAGGTAGACCAAATGCAGGTAAATCAAGCTTATTAAATGCTCTAGCAGGTAGAGATGCAGCAATCGTAACAGATATTGCAGGTACCACACGTGATGTACTCAGAGAGCATATACATATTGATGGTATGCCATTACATATTATTGATACTGCAGGTTTAAGAGAGAGCCCTGACATTGTAGAGCAAATAGGAATACAACGTGCGTGGGATGAAATAAACCAAGCAGATCGTGTATTATTTATGCTTGATGCAACAGATACAGATGAAACTGATCCACACGAAATTTGGCCTGAGTTTATAGATAAATTACCTAAAAATATGGAAATAACAGTGATCCGTAATAAGGTCGATTTATCAAAAGAACAAGTTGGTATACAAGAAATAAACAAGCAAACTGTTATCAATCTCAGTGCTAAAAATAATGCTGGTATTGATATAGTAAAAGATCATTTAAAGCAAATAATGGGTTACAAAGGCTCTACTGAAGGTGGATTTATGGCTCGTAGACGCCATTTAGAAGCATTAAGTCATGCAGCTGAGCATTTAGAGATAGGACAAACTCAATTAGAAATGCACATTGCAGGTGAGTTATTAGCTGAAGAACTGAGATTAACACAACAATATTTAAACGAAATTACAGGTGAGTTTACATCTGATGATTTACTAGGCCAAATATTTAGCTCATTTTGTATCGGTAAATAAAGCTAATTCTGCAAATATACTAGTAATAGCTACGCTTTATTAATCAAATAATAAAGCGTAGCTGCTCTGTTTCATATATCAATTCACGATCATCAATAGTCTAATCAACAATAATCTTCTAATAATATGCCCATTAAACACTATTCTGAAGATAATATTGAATCCTTATAAGCTATTTATAGCCTATATATTTACCAACAAATGCCATTAATCGCAAAGCTATAAATTATTTATAACATTAAAACCACGTATTTCAAGGCGCTTTATAAGTAAAACAAGCCGATCTAATCGCCAAGTTCTCATCTCATTTATACGCCCATGACGTACTGCATAGCCAATTTTTGATTGCTTATTGATCCCTAATAGATGATACTTATCGGGCTGCTGTTGAGACTCTTGAGCAAAAACTTCATTGATCCCACCCGCCTCAACCAAGCGTATAAACTCCCCTTCCTTGATTTGATGAAAAATAACACTCATACAAAACACCATAATACACATTACATTTTGTCATTATGTAATCTAATTGATCTATAAACTAGCTAATTCTTGGTTCAATAATGAAATAAATATATTTTTTACCTGTGAACAGATCATAAATTGGATTTTTTTCAATTTTTTTTATATCAATTAGATCTAATAAAATATTTTTAAGATCTAAAAACTAGATCTTAAAAAGCGATCTATCAAAATTTTATTGTAGATCTATCCACAAAAGAGATCAGCGTTGCAAATTCACATAGATCGAATGCAAAAAACCTCTTAAATCGGTTGTTCGGATAAGTTTTAATATAAAATAACTCCATATGTATAAAAAAGATCACTTTAATGACAAATTAATAACGAGTTTCCCCAAGTTTATCAACAAGATGATCTCATAATGAACAACTTAAAACCAAAAATATACCCATTTAAAACAACAGCTTAATAAACTAAACTCTTAAACATGTCAAAAAACAACCAAAACGAATAAAATTATATGCACAGTCGATCTATCAGATTAATTAAAAATAAATTATGATCGTATAAAGACAGTAAAATCGAATGATAAACAGATCATGATAAATAAAGAAATTCATATCATAGTAGGCAGTCAGATGGGATCATCTGAATATGTAGCTGATCAACTAAGTGAAGTATTAGTTAATAAAGGTTATACATGCCAAGTTCACGAGCAACCCAACTTAGAACATATTCCTTCAAGCAATGTAATATGGTTACTTTGCACATCAACTCATGGAGCAGGAGAGTTTCCTGATAATTTACAAGAGTTTATGAATTCTTTAAACGAAAAAAATAACTTAGATGACTTAAGCTATAGCGTAATTGGCTTAGGCGATACAAGTTATGACAACTACAATAAAGCAGCAAATGATGTAGATTCTCTATTGAAAACCAAAAATGCAAAACAAATAAGTCAGGTTTTAGAGATCGATGCTATGGATGAAAATCTACCAGAAGACATTGCGATTGCATGGTTGCCTAGTTGGTTAAGCGCTATTTCTATAAATGAGCAATAAGATCTCATATCAATAGGTTATACACAATATATGACTATTTCAGATCGTTATGTTGATAACCTTTGATCAACCTGCGTATATAGGGGGTATTATCCACTGGATAAAATTAAAGACAATCATCTCTGTGGATAAACAAGCCTTTTGATCAGAGCTTTTACATAGGAAGATCCGATCATACTAACAAATAAGATCTGCTCCAAGTAACTGAACTAATATAAGAAAAGTGACTTATATACAGAAAAGTGGCTCTATAGTAGTAAGATCTAATAAAGATCTCTTTAAAAGATCCTTTATTTATATAAGATCTTTAAAAGGATCCTGAATAAAAAATAACCATTTCACTTCTTTAAAATTCTAGGTAGAATACGCTCCCTTTTGAAAATTGATGGCTTATTGGAGTAGGATCGTTAGATGATTTTTCATGAACATTTTGATGTAATTGTTGTAGGTGGTGGACATGCAGGTACAGAAGCTGCGCTAGCATCTGCAAGAATGGGTATGAACACATTACTGTTAACTCAAAATATAGATACCTTAGGTCAGATGTCATGTAATCCCGCTATAGGTGGTATTGGTAAAGGACATTTGGTAAAAGAGATTGATGCTTTAGGCGGAGCAATGGCGAAAGCGATTGACAAAGCAGGTATTCAATTTAGAACGCTTAACTCATCTAAAGGCCCAGCAGTTAGAGCGACAAGAGCTCAAGCTGATCGCGCTCTTTATAAAGCTGCAATCCAAGATATTTTAGAAAGCCAAGAAAATTTAAAAATATTCCAACAATCATGTGATGACCTTGTTGTTGAAAATGATCGCGTAACAGGTGTTGTTACACAGATGGGCTTAAGATTCTCTGCTGGATCAGTTGTTTTAACTGTAGGTACTTTCCTTGGTGGCCGTCTACATATCGGCCTTGAAAACTTTAGTGGTGGTCGTGCGGGTGATCCCCCTTCAATAGCACTTGCTAATCGTTTACGTGAATTACCATTTCGAGTTGATCGTTTAAAAACAGGTACACCACCTCGTATAGATGCACGTACTGTTGATTTCTCTGTTATGCAAGAACAACCTGGTGATACACCGACTCCAGTGTTTTCATTTATGGGTAAACAATCAGACCATCCTAGACAGATTCCGTGTTATATCACTTATACAAATGAAAAAACGCATGATGTGATCCGCGATAACTTAGATCGCTCACCTATGTATGCAGGCGTGATTGAAGGTGTTGGCCCACGTTACTGTCCTTCGATTGAAGATAAAGTGATGCGTTTTGCAGATAAAGATCAACATCAGATCTTTGTTGAACCTGAAGGTTTAACAACAAACGAACTTTATCCTAATGGGATCTCAACAAGCTTACCATTTGACGTTCAAGTTCAAATTGTTAGATCAATGAAAGGTTTTGAGAATGCACATATATGCCGACCTGGTTATGCAATCGAATATGATTTCTTTGATCCAAGAGATTTAAAGAAATCCTTAGAAACTAAATTTATTGAAGGTTTATTTTTTGCTGGTCAAATAAACGGTACTACTGGTTATGAAGAAGCAGGTGCACAAGGTTTAATCGCTGGATTAAATGCTGCACTAAAAGAACAAGGTAAAGAATCTTGGACACCGCGTCGCGATGAAGCATATATGGGTGTATTAATTGATGACTTAGCTACTATGGGTACAAAAGAACCATATCGTATGTTTACAAGTCGTGCTGAATACCGTTTATTATTACGAGAAGATAATGCTGATATTCGACTAACTGAAAAAGGCCGTGAACTAGGTTTAGTTGATGATGCTCGCTGGCAGGCATTCAATGAGAAGATGCAAGCGATTGAAGTTGAAAGCCAAAGACTAAAAAGTACTTGGATCCATAAAGAGCATGAGCAAATTGATGCTGTAAATGATCTGCTTAAATCATCTTTATCAAGAGAAGCGAGTTTAGAAGATCTGATCCGCCGTCCTGAAGTTAATTATAAAACTTTAACTCAGATCCCAGGTTTAGGATCTGAAGTTGAAAACCAGCAAGCATTAGAGCAAGTTGAAATCCAAATAAAATACGCGGGATATATCGCACGTCAGCAAGAAGAGATAAATAAACAACTTCGTCACGAAGAAACTTTATTACCTGCTGATTATGATTATTCAATTGTTTCTGGTTTATCTAATGAAGTTGTTTCTAAATTAACAGATGCAAGACCACAAACAATTGGCCAAGCATCGCGAATTTCTGGTATCACACCTGCTGCTATATCACTATTACTGGTATACTTGAAAAAACAGGGCCTGATTAAAAAGATGGCTTAGTAAAAATTTGTTATCCCTAATGGCACTCATTGGGGATATTTTTTATGTTATATATAAAACGTAACTTAAAATTCATTATTTGATAGTAATATCAGTATTGAATACAAAATATGCAATTAAAGGTATCGTGTGTTATTAGAACAATTAAATAAATTGCTCGCGCAAACATCTATTGAATTAACAGATGAGCAAAAATTAAAATTAGTAAAATATGTTGAACTGTTAGATAAGTGGAATAAAGCTTATAACTTAACTTCAGTGAGAGAGCCTTCTCAAATGATGGTGAAACATATTTTAGATGCGCTAGTTGTTGCACCTCATATAAATGGTAAAAATTATATTGATGTTGGAACTGGACCTGGGCTCCCGGGAATTGTTTTAGCAATCGCATTACCAAATACACAATTTATTTTGTTAGACAGTTTAGGTAAACGTGTTAGATTCTTAACTCAAGTAAAACACGAACTTGGTTTATCTAATGTGACGCCTGTACAATCAAGGGTTGAAGAATATCAAGCTCCGGTAAAATTAGACGGCGTTTTAAGTCGTGCTTTTGCTTCAATACAAGATATGGTTCAATGGTGTGAACACTTAATTGACGATTCAGGTAAATTTATTGCCCTTAAAGGTCAATATCCTGATGAAGAACTTGCATCTTTGCCTGAAAATATTAAATTTGAAGAAAATATAATACTTGAAGTTCCTGGATTAGATGCGCAAAGGCATTTAATTATTTTAAATAAAGCACAATAAAAACTTAATCAGGGGATACTGTGGCAAAAGTTATCGTCATTGCTAACCAAAAAGGTGGTGTTGGTAAAACGACCACTGCGGTTAATTTAGCTGCTTCGATGGCAGCAACAAAGCGAAAAGTATTATTAATAGATTTAGATCCTCAAGGTAATGCCACTATGGGTAGTGGTGTTGATAAGTATGCGGATGTTTCAACCGTGTATGATTTACTGGTTGATGAAAAACCATTTGATGAAATCGTAGAGAAAGAAACGTCTGGTGAATACCACTTAATTCCAGCTAATGGTGATGTCACTGCTGCTGAAGTTAAGTTGATGGAATTGTTTGCCCGCGAAGTTAGATTAAGAAATGCATTAGAGTTAATAAAAGATCGATACGAATTTATTTTTATAGACTGTCCGCCATCTCTAAATATGTTAACAGTCAATGCAATGACTGCAGCCGATTCAGTACTTGTACCGATGCAGTGTGAATATTATGCATTAGAGGGACTAACTGCATTAATGGACACGATCACCCAATTATCAAAACTGGTTAATCCTGATTTGAAAATTGAAGGTATTTTACGAACCATGTATGATCCACGAAATCGTTTAGCCAATGATGTATCTGAACAACTAAAACAACATTTTGGCGAAAAAGTTTACCGAACTGTCATTCCTAGAAATGTAAGGTTAGCAGAGGCCCCTAGTTTTGGTGCGCCCGCTATGTATTATGATCGCACTTCTACGGGCGCTAAAGCATATTTAGCATTGGCAGGTGAAATACTTAGACGTAAAGAACAGGTCGAAGTTGCATAATATTTTAAGGTAGTAAATCACAATGTCTGCAAAAAAACGTGGTCTTGGTCGAGGCTTAGATGCCTTATTAACATCAAGCAAACCTGCTGTAGCTAAAACAGCACAGACATCAATCGATCCGGTTGAAATCACACAAAATTTAGAAAAAAGCGAATTGCAAAAGTTACCAATTGAGTTTATCAAACCTGGTAAATACCAACCGCGTAAGGATATGTCGGAACAAGCGCTTGAAGATTTAGCGTGTTCAATTCGCTCACAAGGTGTGATCCAGCCAATTGTGGTACGTGAATTATCTACTGACAGCTATGAAATTATTGCTGGTGAACGCCGTTGGCGTGCAGCACAGCTTGCAAGTTTAGAAGTGGTTCCTTGTTTAATTAAAAATGTTCCTGATGAAGCTGCTGTTGCTATTGCTTTAATTGAAAATATTCAACGTGAAGATCTTAATGCAATGGAAGAAGCCGTTGCATTAGATAGGTTACAAAATGAATTTGAATTAACACATCAACAAGTTGCCGATGCAGTTGGTAAATCTCGTACAACTGTTACAAATTTAATGCGTCTGAATAATTTAAATCAAGATGTTAAAAAATTGTTGGAACATGGTGACTTGGAAATGGGTCATGCCCGTTGTCTTTTAGCACTTGAAGGCAGTTTACAATCTGACACTGCTCGCACTGTTGTAGCTAAAGTGTTAACGGTTCGTGAAACTGAAAAGTTAGTTAAATCAGTATTAGACCCCGCTCCTAAGAAAGAAACTACTGAAAAAGACCCTGATGTTAAACAGCTTGAGCAGCAACTAGCTGAAAATTTGGGTGCTAAAGTAGATATTAGCTACAATAAAAAAGGAAAAGGTAAGTTGGTTATTTCATATACAGATTTAGCTGAGCTTGATGGTATTTTAGAAAAAATTAACACTCAAAATAGTTAATTTTTATTGTAAATAGCTGAAGATAGGCTTAAAAATAACTTAAGTCTATCTTTAAAGTTTGATAAGAAAATGGAATGTTTTTTTTAAGTTAAATTTAGTTTCCATTTTATTTTTATTCATAATGTATAAATATCTATAACACCTCATAAAATCTAAGATAAAACCCCACTATCTATGTCATTCTTCCATTGCAAAATCGGCAGAAATCAGTATAATTTCGCCAGTTTTTGTATATTGATGTTTAATAATAAAGCAAAGGTTTGAATTAAATGAATAATAAATTATCCAAACCTTATCAGCTCGCTGGATTAAAGCTTATTGGATTTCAATTTACAGTAGCTGTTTTTGCTACATTAATAATTTCTATAATTTGGGGGTCTTCGGCGGCTTTATCTGCATTTGCAGGTGGCATGGTAGCTGTACTTCCTAATTTTGTATTTGTCTTATATGCCTTTCGTTTTGTCGGAGCTAGTAAGATGGATCAGGTGTATAAATCGTTTAAACGAGGCACCAGTTTAAAATTTATGTTAACCATTGTGTTGTTTGTATTGATATTTAAAACTATAACCATAGTGCCTTTGGCATTATTTGGCTGTTTTATACTTGTTAATTATGCACAATGGTCTTCAGCGATTTTTTTTAATCATTAACTTTTGGGATAAAACATGGCTGCAGAAGAAGTTTCTCTATCAGGCCATATTCAGCATCACTTAACTAATGCAAAAATGTGTTCGACCGATACCGGTTTAGCATTTAATAAAGCATGTAGTGACAGTGGGTTCTGGACATGGCACGTAGACACCTTAGCATGGTCAATCGGTCTTGGCTTGCTATTTTTATGGGTATTTAAAAGCGCTGCTAGTAAAGCAACGTTGGGTGTACCTGGAAAATGGCAATGCTTTATCGAAATGGTCGTCGAATTTGTTGACTTAAACGTGAAAGACACTTTTCACGGAAAAAGTAAATTAATAGCACCTCTAGCTCTAACTATTTTTGTTTGGGTGTTCTTAATGAATCTGATGGATTTAATTCCTGTAGACTTTTTACCTGCTTTAGCCGGTTTCATTGGTTCTAGCGCATTTGGTATGGATTCTCATGATGTTTACATGAAAATTGTACCTACAACTGATATCAACTTAACAGCTGCTTTAGCTATTGGTGTTTTCTTATTAATGATTGGTTATTCAATCAAAATAAAAGGCATTAAAGGCTTTATCGCTGAATTAACTTTGCACCCTTTCAGCTCAGATAATAAGCTGGTGCAAGTTTTATTGATACCTTTTAATCTGTTACTTGAAACAATTGCTTTAGTTGCGAAGCCATTCTCGTTAGCGCTTCGTTTGTTCGGTAACTTATACGCTGGTGAGTTGATATTCATCTTGATCGGCGCGGTTGGCTTAATGCAATTACCATTGCACTTTATTTGGGCAATATTCCACATCTTAGTAATCGTGCTTCAAGCATTTGTATTCATGATGTTGACGATTGTTTACCTAAGTATGGCAAGCTCAGATAACCACTAATTTTTTGTTTTACAATTTAACTTTAACTTTAACTTTAATTTACAATTAAAACTCTGGAGAAAAAAAATGGAACTAGTATTAGGTCTTAAGTATATCGCTGTAGCTTTACTTATCGGCTTCGGCGCAATCGGTACTGCGATTGGCTTCGGTAACATGGGTGGTAAATTCCTAGAAGCATGTGCTCGTCAACCTGATCTTGCACCTTCACTGCAAGTTAAAATGTTTATTCTTGCTGGTCTGATCGATGCTGTTGCAATGATCGGTGTTGGTATCGCAATGGTATTGTTGTTCGTACTTTAATTTCATTTTTTGAACAGCATACTATTTAAGGAGGAGCGGACGTGAACTTAAACGCCACTCTATTAGGTGAATTAATTGCATTCGTAGTGTTTGTATGGTTCTGCATGAAGTTTGTGTGGCCACCACTAAATGGTGCAATTGAAGCTCGTCAGAAAAAAATTGAAGATGGTTTAGCCGCTACAGATAAAGCTGAAAAAGATTTAGAACTTGCTCGTAACAAAGCAACTTCTCAACTTAAAGAAGCTAAATCTCAAGCTGCAGATATCATCGAGCAAGCTAAAAAACGTGCTACGCAAATCGTTGATGAGGAAACTCAGCGCGGTCATGAAGAACGTGAAAATATTATTGCTCAAGGTCATTCAGAAATTGAAGCCGAAAGAAATCGTGTAAAAGAAGACCTGCGCAAGCAAGTTGCTTCTTTAGCGGTACTCGGTGCTGAAAAGATCATTGAGCGCGAAATAAACGAAGCTGCACACAGTGACATTGTTGAAAAACTTGTTGCTGAGCTGTAATTGGAGGTCTGAGTATGTCTGAATTGACTACTATCGCTCGTCCTTACGCTAAAGCAGCTTTTGAATTTGCCGTTGAGAAACAAACTGTTTCTGATTGGAATGACATGTTGGTATTTGCTGCGCAAGTTGCAAATAACCAACAGGTTAGTTCTTTTATCGCAAACAAAGCGGCAGAGGAACAAGCAAATATTTTTATTTCTGTTTGTGCTGAGCAAATCAACGAATACGGGCAAAACTTAGTAAAAGTTTTAGCCGAAAACGGGCGTTTAGCTGCGCTACCAGAAGTTGCTGAATTATTCACTGAATTTAAAGCTGAATATGATAAAGAAATTGATGTTGACATCATTTCTGCAGCTGAGCTTGCAGAAGCTCAACTAGCAACATTGGTTAGCGCGTTAGAAAAACGTTTTTCACGTAAAATTAAGCTGAATTGTAGTGTTGATGAAACACTTGTTGGTGGTCTTATTGTTAAGGCTGGTGATAATGTAATTGATGGCTCACTACGCGGTAAATTAAACCGTTTAGCCACAACACTACAATCGTAATTAGGAAGAAAGAGCATGCAACTTAATTCCACTGAAATTTCAGAACTAATCAAACAACGTATTGAGAAGTTCGAAGTTGTTAGTGAAGCTCGTAACGAAGGTACTATCGTATCTGTTACTGACGGTATTATCCGTATTCACGGCCTTGCAGACTGTATGCAAGGTGAGATGATTGAGCTTCCAGGTAGCCGTTACGCTATCGCACTAAACCTTGAACGCAATTCAGTAGGCGCCGTAGTAATGGGCGCTTATGCTGATTTGAAAGAAGGCGTAAAAGTATTATCTACTGGCCGTATCCTTGAAGTACCTGTAGGTCCAGGTTTACTTGGTCGTGTTGTAAACACACTAGGTGCTCCGATCGATGGTAAAGGCGCAGTAGACAACGATGGTTTCGAACCAGTTGAGAAAATCGCACCAGGCGTTATCGAACGTCAATCAGTAGATGAGCCAGTTCAAACTGGTTACAAATCTATCGATGCGATGATCCCAGTAGGTCGTGGTCAACGTGAACTTGTAATCGGTGACCGCCAAACAGGTAAAACTGCTTTAGCAATCGATGCAATCATTGCACAAAAAAATACTGGCGTTAAATGTGTATACGTAGCAGTAGGCCAAAAGGCTTCTACAATTGCTAACGTAGTACGCAAGCTAGAAGAGCATGGCGCTCTAGAGAACACGATTGTTGTTGTTGCTTCAGCTTCTGAATCAGCTGCACTTCAGTTCCTAGCACCATTCTCTGGTTGTACTATGGGTGAATACTTCCGTGACCGCGGTGAAGATGCATTAATCGTATATGATGATCTGTCTAAGCAAGCAGTTGCTTACCGTCAAATCTCATTACTACTTAAGCGTCCACCAGGTCGTGAAGCGTACCCAGGTGACGTTTTCTACCTTCACAGTCGTCTTCTTGAACGTGCATCTCGTGTAAACGCAGATTACGTTGAAAAATTCACTAACGGCGCAGTGAAAGGTAAAACAGGTTCATTGACAGCATTGCCTATCATTGAAACTCAAGGTGGTGACGTTTCTGCGTTCGTACCTACTAACGTTATCTCTATCACTGATGGTCAGATCTTCTTAGAAACTGATTTATTTAACTCAGGTATCCGTCCAGCTGTAAATGCTGGTATCTCGGTATCTCGTGTTGGTGGTGCAGCGCAAACTAAGATCGTTAAGAAACTAGGTGGTGGTATCCGTCTAGCGTTAGCTCAGTACCGTGAGTTAGCGGCATTCTCTCAGTTTGCATCTGATCTTGATGATGCAACTCGTGCTCAATTAGAGCATGGTGAGCGTGTTACAGAGCTTATGAAGCAAAACCAGTATGCTCCAATGTCTGTTGCTGATATGTCTCTATCACTATTTGCTGCTGAAAAAGGTTACTTACAAGATATCGAAATCGAAAAGATTTTAGATTTTGAAGCAAGCCTAATCGCATTTGCTAATAGCGAATACGCACAGTTAGTGGCTCAAATTAACGAAACAGGTAACTATAACGCCGAGATCGAAGCACAGCTTAAAGAACTTCTTAAGAAGTTTAAAGCTACGCAAACTTGGTAATAATGAGTTATTTAATAAGGTGACCTTTTAGGTCACCTTGATTCGGAGATTGAGTCATGGCTAGCGGAAAAGAGATAAAAAGCAAGATCGGTAGTATTAAAAATACTCAAAAGATCACTAGCGCAATGGAAAAAGTTGCTGCGTCCAAAATGAAAAGGGCGCAAGAACGCATGGCTTTAAGCCGTCCATACGCTGATAATTTACGTAAAGTGATCGGTCGTGTTGCTCAAGCTAATCTAGATTTTCATCACCCGTTCTTAGAAGAACGTGATGTGAAGAAAGTTGGTTATATTGTTATCTCTACAGATCGTGGTCTGTGTGGTGGTTTGAACACTAATATGTTCAAAACATTAGTACAAGATATTCAAAAATTTAAAGCGGATAAAGTAGATGTAGAATTTGCTGCCATTGGCACAAAAGCTACTAACTTCTTATATCGCTTTGAAGATACTGTACAAGCACAAACTTCTGGTTTTGGAGATAAGCCTACACTACAAGACATTATAGGTCCTGTAAAAGTTATGCTAGATGCATACAGTGAAGGTAAAATAGACCGTTTATTCGTGGTATATAACAAGTTTGTTAATACTATGAAACAAGAGCCAAAGATCGATCAGTTATTACCTTTGCCTAAAGCTGAAGAAGAAGTATCAGCCTACGCTTGGGATTACTTATATGAACCAAGTCCAGAGGCTATTTTAGAAACTCTGTTAACGCGTTTCATTGAGTCTCAGGTTTACCAAGGTGTGGTTGAAAATGTAGCTTCAGAACAAGCCGCGCGTATGATCGCCATGAAAGGCGCAACAGATAACGCAGGCGACTTGATCGATGAGCTTCAACTTATTTATAACAAAGCTCGTCAAGCTGCTATCACACAAGAAATCAGTGAGATTGTAGGCGGTTCAGCGGCTGTTTAAGCTGCTTAGGCAAAGTTAAGAGAGGAATAGACATGAGTTTAGGTAAGGTCGTCCAAATAATTGGTGCTGTTGTGGATATCGAATATTCACAAGATAACGTACCAGCAGTTTATGACGCACTAAGAATTAGCAACGGCGATTTAGCTGGTTTGACTCTAGAAGTTCAACAACAGTTAGGTGGCGGTTTAGTTCGTGCAATTGCATTAGGTACTACAGATGGTTTACGCCGTGGTGCTGAAGTAGAAAATACAGGTAAAGGCATTCAAGTTCCAGTTGGTAAAGCAACACTAGGTCGTATCATGAACGTTCTAGGTGAGCCAATTGATGAAGCTGGTCCTATCGGCGAAGAAGAGCGTATGGCTATACACCGCGCTGCTCCAAGCTATGAAGAGCAATCAAGCTCAGTTGAACTTTTAGAAACTGGTATCAAGGTAATTGACCTTGTATGTCCATTTGCTAAAGGTGGTAAAGTTGGTCTGTTCGGTGGTGCCGGTGTTGGTAAAACTGTAAACATGATGGAACTTATCCGTAACATCGCTATCGAGCACAGTGGTTTCTCTGTATTCGCTGGTGTTGGTGAGCGTACTCGTGAAGGTAACGATTTCTATCACGAAATGAACGAATCTAACGTACTTGATAAAGTATCGCTAGTTTACGGTCAAATGAACGAGCCTCCAGGAAACCGTTTACGTGTAGCACTAACTGGTCTTACTATGGCTGAGAAGTTCCGTGACGAAGGTCGTGACGTTCTTTTCTTCGTAGATAACATCTACCGTTACACTCTAGCGGGTACTGAAGTATCAGCACTACTAGGTCGTATGCCATCAGCAGTAGGTTACCAGCCTACACTAGCTGAAGAAATGGGTGTTTTACAGGAGCGTATCGCTTCTACTAAAACTGGTTCAATCACTTCAATCCAAGCGGTATACGTACCTGCGGATGATTTAACTGATCCATCTCCAGCAACGACGTTTGCTCACTTAGATGCAACAGTAGTACTATCTCGTGATATCGCATCACTAGGTATCTACCCAGCGGTTGATCCACTTGATTCGTCTTCACGTCAACTTGATCCATTAGTAATCGGTCAAGAGCATTACGATGCTGCACGTGGCGTTCAAACAGTACTTCAACGTTACAAAGAGCTTAAAGACATCATCGCTATCTTAGGTATGGATGAATTGTCTGATGAAGATAAGAACACAGTAATGCGCGCGCGTAAGATTGAGAAATTCCTTTCTCAGCCTTTCTTCGTAGCTGAAGTATTTACTGGTGCTTCTGGTAAATATGTATCTCTTAAAGATACTATTGCTGGCTTCAACGGCATCTTAAACGGTGAGTTTGATGATCTTCCAGAGCAAGCTTTCTACATGGTTGGTTCTATCGAAGAAGCGATTGAAAAA
The DNA here is from genome assembly GCF_018860845.1 of Pseudoalteromonas sp. C2R02. Classification (NCBI taxonomy): domain Bacteria; kingdom Pseudomonadati; phylum Pseudomonadota; class Gammaproteobacteria; order Alteromonadales; family Pseudoalteromonadaceae; genus Pseudoalteromonas; species Pseudoalteromonas sp. C2R02. The sequence goes on from NZ_JAHKQC010000041.1 coordinate 54,041, forward strand.
GCTAAAAACATGTAATTAGGAGGTTGTAATGGCTATGACTGTACATTTGGACGTTGTTAGCGCAGAAGATATTATTTTTTCTGGTCTAGTTGAAACTATCCAAGTAACAGGTAGTGAAGGTGAGCTAGGGATACTTCCTGGTCATGCTCCATTACTTACAGCCCTTAAACCTGGAATGGTACGTGTAGTTAAGCAACATGGTCACGAAGAAGTGATTTATATTGCCGGCGGTACACTTGAAGTTCAACCTTCAAGTGTGACTGTACTAGCTGACGTAGCAACAAGAGCTGAAGACTTAGATGAGAAAACAGCCCTTGATGCAAAGCGCAAAGCTGAAGAGCATTTAGCTAGCTCAGCAGCAACAGATATGAGTTATGCAGAAGCTGCGGCAGAATTGTCACAAGCAATCGCACAACTTAAAGTATTGCAAATGCGTAAATAACCTTTCTAGTTAATAGAAAAAACCACCTTTAGGTGGTTTTTTTTTGTCTAAAATTTATTAATTCATATTTAGTTACAAGAGCCAATATTCTAATTATGTTAATTATAAATGAGAACTATTTATTAAAAGTTTCATAATCAATAAGATAGATTGTCCCTATTATTCTAATGAAAAACATTCACTTTTTTACTTTTGACATTCCCCCTTTTAGAACCATACTTTCGGCGTAACTTTAATTTAAAAGTAAACATGGACAGGGAAGAATGTTATGAAAATTAGGACTAAGTTATTATTAATGATGTCACTAATGGCGATATTACCGCTGATATTACTAGCCAGTATTTTAAGTAAAACCTCGATAGATAGTTTATTTACTTCATTAGAACAAGAGAAAAAGCGCGCTCTAACAGCATCAAGAGAACAAAAGAAACAACAAATAGAAGGGTACTTCAAAAGTATAGAAAACCAAGTGAGTGCTTTTTCAAATAACCTTATGGTAATTGAAGCTGCAAAAGAATTTAATCAAAACTTTTTTGAATATGAGTCTGCGAATCAAATAAAAAACGATGATTTGAGTACCTTTTACAGAGAGGACTTTAACAACGAATTCAAAAAAAGAAATCAAAACGAAGCTGCCAATATATCGCAAATTATAAATGCCATGTCGCAAGATGCATTGTATTGGCAAGACTTATATATTGCAAAAAACGCTAATCCTTTAGGTTCAAAAGATGTATTAATGACAGCTGAAGATGATTCTCTTTATTCTAAATCTCATGAAAAATACCATAGTGCATTTAGAGATTATCTTATAAAATTTGGTTTCTATGATATTTTCATTGTTGAGCCAAATACGGGACATATTGTTTATTCAGTTTTTAAAGAGTCAGATTTTGCGACCTCTCTATTAACGGGGCCTTATGCAAATACATCAATAGCTGATGCCTTTAAAATTGCAAATAGCTTTAATAATGCTCAACAAGTTTTTCAAACTGACTTTGCTTCTTACTTGCCTTCGTATCAAGATCCTGCCGCTTTTATTGCATCGCCTATATTTGAAAATGGACAAAAAATTGCAGTGCTTATTTTCCAAATGCCTATAGATAATATCAATGCAATTATGACCAGTAATGAAAAGTGGGCTGATGTAGGATTTGGTTTATCGGGCGAAACTTATCTTGTAGGAAGTGATAAAACAATGAGAAACCAAAGTCGCTTTTTAATTGAAAATAAAGCGGCTTATGTACAAGCTTTAAAGCAAAGTGGTCAGGGAGTTGAAGCTAATATAATAGATGCAAAAGGCACCTCTATTGGTTTACAAAAAGTTGCCAGCAATGGGGTTGATAGTGCATTAAAAGGAAATGCTGGTTTTGAAGAGTATCTAGATTATCGAGGTGAACGGGTATTTTCGGCTTATGCACCGATAAAAGTAGGTGGTAATAATTGGGCTATTTTGAGCGAGATTGATAAAGCTGAAGCACTTGAGCAAGCGTATTTATTAGAAACAAAAATGTTAAATATCTCTCTATATATCACTATAGCCATTGTGGTAATTGCTTTAATTATTGGGCTGTATTTTGCTCGCAGTTTAACTAAACCTCTCAATCATTTAATCTCAAATTTAAAAGAAATAGCAACGGGTGGTGCAGATTTAACACAGCAATTAGAAGAGGCAAACCGTGATGATGAAATTGGAGAATTAGGAAAAGCTTTTAACTTGTTTAATGAGTTTATAAAAGATTTGGTAATTGAGCTTAAACAAACTTCAGAGTGTATGGCTTCTTCATCTACGCAATTAAAAGGCAGTACAGTGGTTGCTATGGATGCGGCATCACAGCAAAAAATGCAAACAGAAATGGTTGCAGCTGCAGTTGAAGAATTTCATATGTCTATTAAAGAGGTTGCTAATAATACAGAGCAATCGTCTCGCACTTCTGAAGATGCTGATACCATTTCTAAACAAAGTGCAGACTTTGCAGAAGAAGCGAGATTGCAAATAGACAAATTAGTACATGGTGTGGAATCGGCATCAGGTGTAATTTCATTGCTGAGTAGCGAAGTAGATGAAATAAAAGTGATCCTCAGAGTGATAGATGAAATAGCAGAGCAGACCAACTTATTAGCATTAAATGCTGCAATAGAGGCTGCTAGGGCAGGAGAGCATGGACGAGGTTTTTCTGTTGTAGCTGATGAAGTGAGAAGTCTTGCTGCTAGAACTCAGCAAAGTACTGTTGAAGTACAAAATCGCATTAATGCATTAGAGTCTGCTGCGGGCAAAGCGGTTAGCTCTATGGGCAGCGCCGCAACTATGGCGCAATCTGGAATAGATTTAGTTTCTCAAGTGAGAAATAAACTCACAGATGTTTCTGATGTAATTGAAACGCTATCACAAATGAATGCAACCATAGCAACAGCTGCGAATCAGCAAAAATTTGCAGCTGATTCTGTAAGTGAAAGCATTTGTTCGATAGATGAATATGCACAATCAAATGCAGCCATAACAGAGCAAGTAAAGGCTTCTTCTGAAGAGTTAAATAATTATGCGACTAATTTATCTTCGTTAGTCGGACGCTTTAAAATCGCTTAAATTATAACTAAACTATTGAAAAGCCACTAAATAGCTTAAGTGGCTTTTTATATTTGATTTTTACTTATATATTGCTCAAATAACCGCTAAAATACTCGCCAATATTATTACTTTTTATTTCAACGTTAATATTTAAACTATTTAATTTTTATGCCTACGGATTAGGATAAAAATAATACATCATAGTTATAAATAGTAATCTAGATCTAATTATGTAAAACAAATTAGTAAAACAAAGAAAGAAGGAAATTGTTTTAATGTCTCTGACTACTGTTATTTTAGCTGCGGGTAAAGGCACGCGTATGCGTTCAGCTTTACCTAAAGTACTTCACCCTATTGCTGGTAAACCTATGGTTCAGCATGTTATTGATAAAGCCCAAGCACTTGGCGCTACAAAAACCAATTTAGTTTATGGCCATGGCGGTGAGTTATTGCAAGATGCTATCAAAACATCAGATCTAAATTGGGTATTACAAGATGAGCAATTAGGAACTGGCCATGCAGTTGCAGTAGCTAAAGAATTCATTTCAGATGAAGATACCGTTCTTATCTTATATGGTGATGTGCCTTTAACTAAGCAAGAAACACTTGAAAAACTATTAACTGCTTTACCTGAGCGTGGATTAGCTGTTTTGACCGTGGATTTAGTCAACCCTATGGGTTACGGTCGCATGATACGTGAAAATGGTAAATTAGTTAGTATCGTTGAGCAAAAAGACGCATCAGCAGAGCAGCTTAAAATTACAGAAGTTAATACTGGTATTATGGCGGTTAACGGTGGTTTATTAAAATCTTGGTTAGGCCGTTTATCTAATAAAAACGCACAAGGCGAATACTATCTAACAGATATCGTTGCTATGGCTAAAGAAGATGGCATCGAAATTACATCTGCTCAGCCTGAACATCCAATGGAAGTAGAAGGCGCTAATAACCGCGTACAATTAGCTGGTTTAGAGCGCGCTTATCAAGCTTGGTTAGCTGAAGAGTTAATGCTAAATGGCGCAAGTTTAGCTGATCCTTCACGTATTGATGTACGTGGAGAGATCACAACAGGCCAAGATGTTGTGATTGATATCAACGTGGTTTTTGAAGGTAAAGTCACTTTAGGTAACAATGTTCAAATTGGCCCTAATTGTGTACTTAAAAACTGTGAAATCGGTGATGGTGCAGTAATTAAAGCAAATACATTAATTGAAGATGCAACTGTAGGCGCTGCATGTACTTTAGGTCCATTTGCAAGATTACGTCCAGGAGCTGTGATGGAAACAAACTCTCACATTGGCAACTTTGTTGAAATGAAAAAGTCTGTTTTAGGCGAAGGCTCAAAAGCCAATCACTTTAGCTATTTAGGCGACGCCCAAATCGGTAAAAAAGTTAATGTGGGTGCAGGTACCATCACTTGTAACTACGATGGCGTAAATAAATCTAAAACAATTATTAAAGATGGGGCATTTATAGGCTCTAACTCATCTTTAGTGGCGCCAGTTGAAATTGGTAACTTAGCCACTGTGGGTGCTGGTTCTGTTGTCACAGGTACAGTTGGCGATAATCAATTAGCAATCGCGCGTGGTAAGCAACGTAATTTAGATGGCTGGAAACGTCCAGTTAAAAAGTAAGTGTTAATATTACTTTAGAGCAGGTTTAGTGAAAGCTTAACCTGCTTTTTTATTATAAATCCGATACCTATAAATCCCACCAAAATCCAGTAACACTTAGTCACCTTTGATCACAAACTAACACCCTTTACATCGGTTAAAATTCACCCTTAATTGGTACTATTTACCTAACTTAATATTACCTTTTAATACCCATGTCTTATACGCAACATTTTAACAACAAAGGTTTTACGCTTTTAGAATCTTTGATCGCGTTTGTAATTCTAACGATAGGCTTATTAGGGGCTATCGGCTTACAAGCTAAAGCAAAACAAGCGAGCTATGATTCTTTGCAAAGAGCAGCAGCTTTAACTTTAGCAAACGATGTAATGCATCGACTTAGAGCAAATGATACCTCTGACTTATTAAGCGCCTATAACATAGAGATCGCCAGTACTGATCAAGCTAACAATGTGAAGTCTTGCTTGGATAGCTCATGCAGTTCTACAGAAATGGCTGCATTTGATGTTGAAGAGTGGAAAAAACAAATTAAAGCAAAAGAATTTACAGGCACTTTAGCAGATGCACGTTTATGCATTACACCGAGCTCAATTGCTGATAGTGAAATAAACGTAGAGATAGTTGTCAGTTGGCAAGGGCGTCAAAGTATTAAGCAATCAAGTGATAATCAAAAAATATCATGTGGCATTAATACCAAAAATAGACGGTTAATCACGTTAAATAGCTTTATTCTACTTAGGAGCTAATGATGAATCAGCGCGGCTTTACGCTTATTGAAATGATGATTTCACTGATTGTCAGTGGTTTTATATTAGCGGGTGTGATGTTCACCTATTTGAGTATGAAAGTATCAACAAATGATACGTTAGAAATTGGTGAGCTTCAGGAGTCTGGTCGGTTAGCAATGGATATATTGCGAAAAGACATTGAGCTAACAGGTTTTTGGGGCACTTTTGATAACGATACTTTAAGCCATAAACTTGTAACTTCACCAGGTGTGATATCAAATGACTGTAGTGAAGGCGATAATAATGGTAGTTTTCCTATTGAATCAAATCAAAGCTTTCGATTTATTTATGCATTAGAAGCACAATCAAATTCAGCGCTAAATTGTATAAATACAGCTGTAGAATCCAGTGATATTTTACAAATCAAGCGAGTATCAGGAAAGGATATTACAGAACAAACTGAGCACTCAGACCTTTATCACTTTGTTAGCCAGTCAACACAAGCACAAATTATGATGCCACCAGCAACTGGCACTCCTATTGTGCTCCCTCACGATAATGCCACTGCTTGGGCTTATAAACATCATGTTTATTTTATTGAAAACCAGAGTTACAAAATGGGTAATCAAGCACTTGAGGTGCCTACTTTAGTACGCAAACGCTTAAGTGCAGATAAAGGTATGGTATCTGAAACCATAATGGAAGGTGTAGAAAATATGCGCTTTATATTTGGCTTAGATACCACAGGAGATAACCGAGTTGATCTATACAATACGCAAGCACAAATGGGTCAAGTAGATTGGAATAATGCTTCTATTTTAACTGTTCAGGTATTTTTATTGGTTCGCTCTTTTAAAGAAGATATGAACAATAAAGCGATAGAAAAAACCTATATTTTAGGCGGTACAGATGCTGCTACACAAAGAAAACTCACTTTTAACGACAAATACCGCCGTACTTTGTTTGTATCAACTATCAAAATAGCCAATGCAGGAGATGATCAATGGCGTATGTAAACCCTAAACAAAACCAAGGTTTTGTATTAGTGACTGCTCTATTAATGTTATTAGCTGTTACTGGCATTGCTGTTAGTTTAATGGGCTCTAGCAGTATTGATTTAAAAATCACACAAACAGCACAAGAGCGTGAGCAATCTGAAACACAAGTGAAAGGTGATGCAGATAAAGCGCTTATTTCAGAAATGAATAAAAAAGCGGACTTAAATCGTTTTTTATATTTATCGGGCCAATTTGGTGAGCAAGAGAGTATAGATATCACGCCATCAGATGTTAACTCAAGAGTCTCTTTGTTTAATATGAATAAAGGGCCTGCAATCATTGATTGCCCACCTAAATTCGCCGCCACCAGCGGTATAAAGTGCAATATATTAAGAGTAAATACAGAGCTTAATTATGGTAAAAACGACAAACATTTAGTTGCAGTAAGAAATGGCATAGTGCAAGAATTAGCAGTAATAGGGCAATCACAATGAAAATTAATTTAAATAAAAATCTATTATCAAGTGCCTTAGTTGCCAGTTTATTTGCTGTTTCACAACCACTGCAAGCAGAAGATATAGAACTATATGTTAATTACGATATTGAAATAACAGAAAAGCCCCGTGTTGTTGTGGTATTTGATACCTCAGGCAGCATGGCGTGGGATGTAACAACAGGTAAAAAATGTTCAACTTGGTGGGGAGGAGAAGTTCCCTGTGAAAATAGCCGTTTAAATGTCGCAAAAGCCGCTATTTCAGATTTAGTTATAACTAACCCAGATGTAGATTTTGGTTTAATGCGTTTTAGTAGTGAAAGCGGTAAAGGCGGATATGTTGTAAACGGCCTTGGCGTTGATTCTGCGGCTATGCTGGCTTCAGTTGATAATTTACCTGCTGATGGTGCAACACCGCTATCTGAGACTTTATATGAAGCTTATCGTTATTTGATTGGTGGTAATGTAGACCAAGCAACCAAAATGAGTAAAAGAGATAAAAGTGTAGAAAGTAATAGCCGTTACATATCGCCATTTATTCCTAAAGAAGAAAATGGCGAAGTAATATTACGCTGTGATAATTCAATTAATATGATTTTGATGACCGATGGCGATCCTACTAGTGATACAGGCAGAAACGATAAAATAAAAGCCTTATTTCCATCTGGCAGCAAGCCATCACCTATAAAAACTGATGGTGGTGATAGTAATTACTTACATGCATTGGCTGATCATTTATATAACAATGATTTATGGACAGCAACACCAGATGTCAAAGATGTTGGCAGAACCTATACCATAGGTTTTGGTACTGGTATGAGTGATAAAGGTAAATATTTATTAGAAAAAACCGCACTGCAAGGCGGTGGTACTTTTTTACATGCAAATACTGCTGAAGAGCTATCTGATGCACTTAAAAAAGCGATTATGGATATCCGAGAAGTCAACGATACTTTTACTTCTCCATCGGTTGCCAGCAATAATACAGACAGAACGCAAAGTCATGATAGCTTGTATTACGCGATGTTTTATCCTGAAAAAGGTGCGCGTTGGAAAGGCAATCTTAAAAAATTAAAACTAGTTGATGAAGCAATAGTCGATTCATCAACCCCACCATTACCAGCTATAGATGAAAGCGGTAGTATCGCTAAAGATGCCAGAACTTACTGGTTACCTTCAAACGAGCCTGCTGATGGCAATATCGTACTAGCTGGTGGCGTCAACCTGGCTTTAGAAACAACATCTAAACGTAAGCTTTATACAGATTTTGGCAGCAAATCAGCTTTATATGATTTTAGTAAAAGTGCAGCTAATAATTTAGGCATATCAGATACCGATTTATCAACTTTAATGCAGGTAGATAAAACCGAGTTAGAAGGTTTATTTGGCTGGTCACAGGGCATTGATGTATTAGACGAAAATAACGATGGTTCAGTCACAGAACAGCGTGAAGATATTATGGGCGACCCATTACACTCAAAACCTGTAGCAATTGATTATGGCAATGGCGATATACGCATTTTAATTGGTACTAATGCCGGTTTTGTTCATATGTTTCAAGACAGTGGTGATACGGTTAAAGAGAACTGGGGTTTTATACCCTACGAGCTATTTGACAACTTATCCGCGCTGAAATCGAATAAACAAGATACCAAGGTATATGGTATGGATTTAACGCCAGCGATATTCTTTGATGATCAAAATGACGATGGCATAGTCAATGGTAATGATCGTGTATGGGCATATTTTGGTATGCGTCGAGGTGGCTCTGCATATTATGCTTTAGATATCACCTCACCTGATTCACCTAAATTAAAGTTTTCATTATCAAATAAAGATTCTGGCTTTGCTGAAATGGGACAATCTTGGTCAAAACCTTATATTGGCTATATCAAAGTAAACGGATATCAAAATAAGCCGTTGCTTATTTTTGGCGCTGGTTACGATATTAATAAAGATAATGTAACTAAAACAGAAGATAACAAGGGCCAAGGTGTTTTTATCGCAGATGCGGATACTGGGAAGTTAGTTTGGAGCTTTACCCCTTTAGGTAATACTTTATTTCCCGGTGTAGATGGCATTCCTGGAGACATCACTACATTAGACTCGGATTACGATGGTTATATAGATAGATTATACGCCTCTGATACTGGTGGAAACATTTGGCGCTTTGATTTACCTGGTAGTGAACCTAAAAGTTCAGATACACCTTGGACAGTGTTTAAGTTAGCTGAGTTAGGTTCAAAAAATACCATAGACGATCGACGTTTCTTTTATCAAAGTACAGTTGCACGCACTTACTTTAGTAAAGTGACTGAAGCGAGCGAAGATAATAACGGTGTGATCACTAAAACAGTAAATAGAGAAGAAACGCCATTTGAAGCCATAGTAATAGGCAGTGGTAATCGTTCACATCCTACTTATACCACTACTTCAAACCACCTTTATATGATCAGAGATGAAAACACCATTACTAAGTCATTTATCAGGAATATTCCTTCTCCTATAAAAGTGACAGATTTGGAATCAGTTAATGATGATCCATTTGGCAGTGTATTAGATGATAAAGATGCATTTGAAGATGTAGAAATCGAGTTTTCAAAATTTAAAGGTTGGCATTACACATTAGCATTAGGTGAAAAAGCATTATCAGAAGCAACCGTTGCTGGTGGCGTGGCATATTACTCTACCTTTACGCCTGCTGATGATTCTAATACTAATCAATGTTCATTATCTGGCGGTGGTGGGTTGTTATATGCATTCCACCTGCATTACGGCACTAAGGTTTACGATACACTTGCGATGGATGTAGGCGATACCATACCAGACACAGCACAAATCGTTTTTGACCAAGATAAAGATGGCAATAGCCAGTTATTATTAATCGGTGTGGGCGATGTTGAAAATGGTACTGGCGTAATTAAAGCTAAATCAGTTGTTGATAGCTTAGTACCAGTTGATAAAGACGGTGATGGCATTATAGATATCGTAGAGCCAGATCCTTTAGGTTTAAAAACCATACGTTCGTATATTTATAGATATGAAGAGTATTAATTGAAAGCATAATTTGAATCGGATCGAATATAAAATTTATTAAGAGTTAGCATCTTATGATGCTAACTCTTTTTTATTTGATATCAAATAAGTGTATGATGCTATTTGCATTACATTAGATTACAACTACAGGGATTAAGTAAGCTAGTATGAAAAAAACAATTGGAATTTTAGGTATTGGTGGTATTTTACTAATCGGTTTTTATTTACAAAAAAGTTCAGATAACTCAAAAATAACTAAGCCCGATCAACTTAAAGCTAGCCCTCAAACTGTAATTGATAATACAGATGCACCAGCTCAATATAACATACCTGTAATTCAGAAAGTAAAAGAGCTGAAAATAGCTAAAGCGCAATGTAAACATAAAAAAGCTAATTTTTTAGCTGATGTAAGTGATATTCATCAAGAACTCATTCAAGCTTTAGAAAACGAGTTAAAACAAGGCAAAACAGTTAGAGAATTATTGGCATATTCAAATCAATACAAGACTTTTTATAAAAATTATAATGACTTGATCCTTTTAGCAAAAATAAATATTGAAAAACCTAAATACAATTACACTAAGTCATCAGAAATTTTACTTAAATGGGATGGTTTATCGGTAATTAATGGGTTCTCACCAGAAAGCATACCTACTATTGTAGAACAGCTAAAAGAAGTTGAAGGAACTCTTTCTGGTTTTGTTATGACTTTGCCTCTAGCAAAAAATATTAATAAATCTGATGTTTATGCACTATTAGATAATGATCAATTTAATACATATTTAGAGTCAGCCATTGGTATTGAGCATAGCCCTGTGATTTCACCTTCTATCTTGTTTGCTTTAACCGCGAATCACCTTGAATTGGATGAATTTAAACAAGCAATCGCATTTAATAGTTTTAATGTGAATGATGTTGCTATCGCTATTTTGAATGATATGCCGATTGAATATATATCGGCGTTAATGGCTAAAACAGAAGCAATTAATGATATGCCAATTATAGCACTAGGGAATTCAGATTCATTTGATAACTTGGCAGATTTAGCCGCTTCTAAACATAACCTAGAGTTATTAAAGTTACTTGAAAAGCATGGTGTTAAAGGCACAAATGAAGAAAGTATCATAACAGCTATGGATATCGCTATTATGCATTTACCTTCAGATGCTAAGGCTTATCAAGATTTAGATAACTTCCCACAAAAATATTTAAATACAATTACTTACCTACACAATAAAGGTTATGCTGCACATGGAGAATCGTTTCAAAATAATAATGGTACTGAGGTTTTTTTTCAAGCACCAATTAGGCGGAATTTTCAAACTACATCAGTATTAGAACCAAAATTGAAAGCACAGTTAAATAAAATCGAATTAATTGAAAAAAAACATATAAACCCTTGGGGAATAAAACAAAAACCAATAGATGGATCATTACTTTCAAAAGTTATTAAAAATGTAAACATAAAAGTACAAGCTAAAAATGATAAATCTGATCGCTGTACATCAATCAAGGAAGATTTATTAGCTGCAGAAGGTTTTGCAAAAAACCAAGAAGCTTACGATATTATAAATGACATAAAAAAATTGAATGTGGATATAGCACCAAACTTACATGAAATAGACCCCTCTTTAGTTAATTTATGGCACAGACGAAATCAGCCATATACAGCATCTAATGATAGTGAGTTTCTTGGTTTGATAACACAAGATAAGTATCAACGCGCGCTTGAATATAGCATGACAAAACCACTGACAATTAAAGAAACAGATTGGTTATTACAATCTATATTTAATAATGTAGATAATGTTTTACCTATTTGGAGATCTAGGGTTTCACCAACTCCACCTTCTAATTTACTTTTCTTTAAAAAGGCTAAATTTGACCACTGGCAGGCGTTAATGGATGCCGGTTTTGACTTTACTATCAAGGATCAACTTGGCAATGACATTTTTTTACCTGCAGTATTACATTCAGCTGAAGTCGTAAAATTATTATTAGATAAAGGATACTCACCAGAATTTGACAGCTTAGGATTAGACGCTTTAGATCTATTATTAGAAGACAGTTATCAAACTGGCAAACTCAACCCAAGTTTTGATCTTATCATACAAGAGAATAAAAAAATTGAACCTAGTCATTATGCTAGGGTAGAGAGAATAAAACAGTATTTGCCAGATGAATATAAAAAAATCATTGCATTAAATTCAGGTATGATACCTAAAGAAGGCACTAAAATTAATCGCTTTAGACTAAATAGATATTAAAATTCAAAAATAAAAAACCTCGAATAATCGAGGTTTTTTTATTGATTTACTTAAAGCTAAGAAGATATTTATATCTAAGAAAAATGCTTAGCATGAAAACGTAAGTGATCTTCAATAAAGCTGGCGATAAAAAAGTAGCTATGATCAAAACCAGGCTGCATTCTTAACTCTAGCGGGTAATCAACTTTGCTTGCAGCTTCAGTTAATGCTTCAGGCTTTAATTGCTCGACTAAAAAGTTATCTTCAGAACCTTGATCCACCAGCATAGGTAATTTATCCAGCTTAGTTTCAGATTGTTGCATTAAAACAGTGGCATCGTATTCTTGCCAAGTTTTTTTATCTTTACCTAAATAACCTGTAAATGCTTTTTGACCCCAAGGACAGTTAATTGGATTAACGATTGGGCTAAATGCTGAAACAGAGCTAAAGTTTTCAGGATTTTTTAAAGCAATCGTTAATGCACCGTGGCCACCCATAGAATGACCGCTTATCGCACGTTGTTGTGTTACTGGAAAATGCGCTTCTATTAATTTAGGTAGCTCATTCACTACATAATCATACATATGATAATGACGATTCCACGGCGCTTGTGTGGCGTTCACATAAAAACCAGCGCCTTGGCCAAAGTCATAACTTTCATCGTCTGCAACACCTTCGCCTCTAGGGCTTGTATCTGGTGCAACAATCGCCATACCTAGCTCTGCAGCAATACGTTGTGCACCGGCTTTATGCATGAAGTTTTCGTCAGTACAGGTTAAACCTGATAACCAATATAAAACAGGTACTTTTTTACCTTGTGCTATTTGCGGAGGTAAATAAATAGCAAAACGCATTTCACAATTTAAACTAGTAGAAGCATGCGTATATTGCTTATTCCAACCACCAAAGATTTTATTGGAACTGGTATTATTTAAAGACATGGATTGTAACCTCTGAATGATTGAAACTGAGCAGTGGAATTTATAAGTAATTTTAAAGTTATCTCCGAAGTGTTTTATCGGAAATCTCGGTTTTAGATTAATTAAGCCTTAAATTACATAACTATAATAAAAGGCTTAATAGGTTTAAGTAAAAACCTTACTTATCTAAATGAATTACAGTACGAATACTTTTACCTGCATGCATCAGATCAAATGCTTCGTTAATGTTATCAAGTGACATTGTATGTGTAATAAAGTCATCAAGAGCAAACTCGCCAGCCATATAGCGGTTTACGATTTCTGGTAACTCAGAGCGACCTTTAACACCACCAAATGCACTACCACGCCATACACGACCAGTTACAAGTTGGAATGGACGTGTAGAGATCTCTTGGCCTGCACCAGCAACACCTATAATTACAGATTCGCCCCAACCTTTATGACAACATTCAAGAGCTGAGCGCATTACATCAACATTACCGATACACTCAAAAGAGTAATCAACGCCGCCATCAGTCATTTCAACTATCACTTCTTGAATTGGCTTATCAAAATCTTTTGGATTAATGCAATCAGTAGCACCTAACTTTTTAGCTAACTCATATTTAGATTCATTGATATCAATACCAATAATACGGCTTGCACCAGCCATTTTAGCACCGATAATAGCTGATAAACCAATACCGCCTAAACCAAATATGGCAACTGTATCGCCTTTTTCTACTTTAGCTGTATTTAGCACTGCGCCCATACCTGTTGTAACACCACACCCTAATAAACAGACTTCTTCTAATGGTGCTTCTTTATTTACTTTTGCTAATGAGATTTCTGGTAATACAGTGTATTCAGAAAATGTAGAACAGCCCATGTAATGGTAGATAGGTTGGCCGTCTTTATAAAAACGTGTTGTGCCATCTGGCATTAAGCCTTTACCTTGAGTTTCACGAACAGCCTGACATAGATTTGTTTTACCAGATGTACAGAACTTACACACACCACACTCAGCTGTGTAAAGTGGAATAACATGGTCGCCAACAGCAACACTTGTTACGCCTTCACCAATTTGTTCAACAATACCGCCACCTTCATGACCTAAAATTGAAGGGAAAATACCTTCTGGATCATCACCTGATAAAGTAAATGCATCAGTATGACATACGCCAGTAGCTACTATTTTTACTAATACTTCGCCTTTACGCGGCAGCATTACATCTACTTCTTCAATTTTAAGAGGTTGGTTTGGGCCCCAAGCTACAGCAGCTTTTGATTTAATAAATTTATCAGTCATTGTTTATCTCCAATGTGGCACAAGGCCTATATTTTATGTGTGCGACTTATTGCTTAATACTATAGAAGTTAACTTAAATAACGACGAATTATTTGCATCGCTTATTTCGATGGCGTGAATTCTACTTTGTTTCTTATTGAATGATAATTAACTTTAAATGCAAATTACTTTTACCGTATAGTAATAATAGATAAAGAATCAAATTTGGGTGAGTTATGTTTTTATGGGAAGGTGTATCAGAGTTTGTATCTGTGGCACAAACATCTAGCTTTACTGGTGCGTCTAAAATATTAGGCATATCAACAGCTCAAGTGAGTCGTCAGGTAAGTGCATTAGAAAACCGCCTTAATACCAAGCTTTTTTATCGTACAACTCGAAAAGTATCTTTAACTGAAGAGGGTTCAGTTTATTATCGCCATTGTCGGCAAGTCATGGCTGGGCTTGAAGACGCAGAGCGGGCAATTAGTAATTTACGCAATGCACCACAAGGGTTGGTTAAGCTCACTGCGCCTGTTACCTATGGCGAAAAATATATCATGCCATTAGTCATAGACTTTATGACGCAATATCCTGAAGTCGAAGTTAACGTAGTACTCAGTAATCAAACGGTAGATTTAGTCGAAGGCGGATACGACTTAGCAATACGCTTAGGTAAGTTGGGTGATTCAAGCATGATGGCTAAACGCCTCACTAGCAGAACGCAATATGTATGCGCATCTCCTAAATATCTGGAGCAATTTGGTATTCCACACTCATTATCAGAACTTAAGCAACATAACTGTTTAGTAGGTAATACAGACCATTGGCGTTTTATTGAATCAGGAAAAGAAAAATCCATACGAGTATCAGGTTCTTTGACGTGTAATAGTGGTTATGGTTTAAGAGATGCAGCAATTAAAGGTATAGGGCTTATAAAACTACCTGATTATTATATAGGTGAAGACTTAAAATCTGGTGATCTGGTTTCAATTTTAGAAAACTACCAAGAACCAGAAGAAGGTATTTGGGCACTCTATCCACAGAATAGACATTTATCACCCAAAGTACGACTGCTGGTGGATTATTTGGCTGAAATGTTGGGTTAATTTCCTTTTTGGGTCGCTTCTGCATTTTTTATAAGATGATTTACCGCATTCTTTATTTGTTGATGGCAATAAACTACATGTTCAATAAGGTTATTTTCATATCCAAGATAATTGTAGTAAATCTTCATGACTTTCGATTTTAAATGCTTTCCAGGATGGACCATATTAAATGGACTTATATTAGGCACTCCTGAAGAACATTCTTTATTTTGGTTTCCTCTTATATCGGTTACAGGCAGTAAAGGCCAATATCCTCGACCATATAATGTTGAAATCCACCCTGATTTAGAGTCGCTGTTTAGAAAAAGGATATGCTTTCCAATATATGATATTGACTGGTCATGTTCTTCATTTTATCGGGTTATAGTGACTTTATTACTAGTTATTTCTCCCTTGTAAAACGAATTTATCTCAAAAGTGGTTTTATTATTTTCAAAATGTATAGGAGTTGCTTCAACTATTATTTGACTGTTTAATACCATTACATCAAATTTATCCGCCATCAACTTAGCACTTACATTCAGTGATGCTAAAAGCAGTATTAAGGCGTAAATTACTTTTTTCATACACTATCTCCTTTTAGCTATTATTTATAGTTGAGTATTAATAAGAAGCCAGCATGATGAAAATAAAACTTATATATTTAAAATAGCGGCTAACTATATGGACATAAATGTTAGTCTGAATTTAATTTTAGTTTTTGTTCATTCTTTTTAAACGGCCAAAAAGAACGAACCAAGAAAAAGCCGCCCCAATAATCACACCGTTTCCTCAATTAAATTATCAGTTATTTATGTAACCGCTATGAAGCTACTTCCCTGTAGTAATCATAGCTTGCGAGTGCGTCCTGCACTCGACATTACTAAACTGATATTTTATTTCGGATGCGATTAAAGGGGGAGTGGTGTCAATTTTAATAATTGTGCATGATTATTTTATTGGAAAAGTTTAGATCAAAATAAAAAACCACATGCAGCATTAACAACATGTGGTTTTTAAAAAGTAGAGCTTGTTTAGTAAAAACCTAAGATGCGACTACAGGTTGCACATCTAGCCCATAACCAAACATCACTGCTAGTACTAAAACAAGCGAAGCGGCAGCCATTAGTTTCAACAATAATGGTAAACAGAATCTAAACCAGTGACCATAAGGCACACCTGCCATACCTAAAATACCCATTAATACGGCATTAGTTGGTATGATCATGTTAGAGAAACCATCACCAAATTGATAAGCTAATACGGCTACTTGTCTTGGTACACCCACTAAGTCACCTACAGGTACCATAAGTGGCATAGTGACATAAGCTTGTCCTGAACCTGATGGAATAAAGGTATTCAAAAAGGTTTGAATTACTAACATACCAACAGCTGATATTTCCGCACTCATATATGATAAAGGCACTGACATACTATGCACTAAAGTATGCAGAATTTGACCATCTTCTAAGATTAAAGCGATACCACGTGCTACACCAATTAAAATAGCCGTAGTAACTAAGTCTGATACACCTTCAATAAAACGTTCAGCTGTTTCATCAGCTGATAGTTTTCCTAGTATGGCAATTAAAGCGCCCCAAGCAATGAAAACACCGCCTAATTCGTAAAGGTACCAGCCTTTAGTTGCAATGCCCCAAACCGCTAAAGTTAACGTAATTAAAAAGCTACCTAAAATAACTTTGTGTCTCGTTTCTAACTTAGGGTAACTTGGTTGTGCTTGACCCGATAATGGACATGCAACACCTATCATCATAGAGCTTTTTGGATCTGCTTTTACTTTTTGTGCATATTGCCAAACATGGTGAAAGCCAATTAATACAAACGGAATGAAGATAGCCAATCTAAGCCAAATGCCAGAATAAACAGGAATTTCAGCAATTTGCTGTGCAATTAGAACAGTGAAAGGATTAAAGGCTGATACACCATAACCGATACCGTAACCTGCGACTATCATGCCTACAGCTGTCATCGCATCTAGCTTCATGGCTTTACATAACGCCACTAAAATGAGTACAAATGGAATGTATTCACCAGCTGTTCCTATGCTACTTGAAGCCATAGCAAAACAAAAAACCACCATAAAAATAAGTTTTTGTGGGCGAGTACCATATTTTTCTAATAAACGACCGATTAACGCATCAACTGTTCCTGTGGCTCTGGCAATTGCTAATACACCACCAACAATCAATACAAAAAAGATCACATCTTGTGCAGCTGCAAATGCACGTGGAATGGCGGTTAATAAATCCCAAGGAGTTAAGTAGGTTTTTTCTTCAAGAACTTGATAAGTGCCAGCTACCACCATTTGTCTACCCGATTCAGATAAACTAGTTTCAAAAAAGCCCTGTGGTACTACCCAAGTGGCAAATAGTGCTATTACCATCATTCCCAGTAAGAGAATTAAAGTATGAGGCACTTTTAACTTACTAAACATGTGTACTCCTATCGTTATTAAAACCGCACCATGCGGTCCCTAAATGGCGACATAATACCTGTTTTATTTTTGGATTACATTTATATTAATAAAGGTTCAATCTGAATTTCAGGTAATTTATTTAAAATATCAGATCATTATTTTAGCTTTGGGGCTTAAGTTAGGGTGCTATATATTTAATTAAACATTAACACCTAACTTTATTTATAAAAATTTAGAATGTACTAATTGACGATTAACCATTTTTTTAACCAAGAAGATTGTTGAATGAGCACTTGATTTAAATTTTCTTTAGCTTTGTAATTATGACCTTCAAATGGGAGCATGATTAATTTCGCGGTTTTATTGTTAGCCACTAAAGCTTGGTACATTCGTTTAGATTGAATTGGGTAAGTACCAGAATTTAAATCATTTTCACCATGAACCAATAATAAAGGCTCATTTATTTTGTCAGCAAATAAAAATGGAGACATATCTAAATAGCTTTTTTTTGCCTGCCATAAATTACGTTTTTCACCTTGAAATCCAAAAGGGGTTAAAGTGCGGTTATATGCTCCGCTTTTAGCTATTCCAGCTTTAAATAAGTCAGTATGAGCGAGTAAGTTAGTGACAGCAAAAGCACCATAGGAATGTCCCATAATAGCAAGGTTCTGAACATCAATCTTTCCCGTTTTTTCTAGTGCTATTACAGCTGCTTGAGCATTCAAGATTAATTGTTCTATAAATTGATCATTTGGTTGCCCATTATTTTCAGCCACTATTGGCATAGAAGGTGATTCAAAAACAGCAATATTATCATGTAAAAAAACTAAAGGACCATTAGGGTTAAATTTTCTAAACTGATTCGCTGCTATCGTGTTTTGTTCGCTTAATTTCTTATTTTTAAAAGCCTTAGGGTAGATCCATAAAACAGCTGGGTATTTTTTACCTTGTTTTGAACTATAACTATTTGGTAAATGTAATGTACCTTGTAAGTTTAACCCATCATCTCTTTGATAATTAATTAACTCAGGCTTGTGTTTAAATTGCATCCGGCTGTTATCAGTATAAATGGTCGTAGCATGCTTTTTTTGTTTACCTGTTAAACGTATATATTGTGGTGGGTTATCAGCTGCTTCTTTTTTTATAATCAATGTGGTTGGTGTGATTTTTATAGGAACTTCTAAAGAACTGCCTTTGCTAGTAAAAACGCGATTTCGTTCGGTTTTATTATATGAATCTACATAAGGTGTTACACCTGTTTTACTTTGACCTAGTGACATAAAAAATATATTACTGTGTGCGTCTTCAACTAAAACTCTATTACCCATAGAGGTTCTATCACTATATGGATCTCCAATATCTTGATATTTATCACGATAATCTCTTTGTGATAATGTTTTAACACTGTTTAAGTCTGAATAATGAATTAATTGGGTTAAAGCTTGTTTATCTTTGTATCGCCATTGTTGTAAAACTCCAGTTCCAGATTTACTCCAGTAGATATCATAATAGCGCCATTTGGTTGATAGTATTAAATCTTTTTTTTCATTAAATGGAAAAGACATTTTGTATATATGATCATGAATAGATAAATCTTTAGTCATATCACCTCCATCCACAGCTTCAACCCATGAGATAGTCGCAGGCTCAAATGGTAGCCATTGAACACTTCGAGATCCTATCGGAACACTATCTTTTTTAAGCTTATATTTATCTTTTAATCGAGGTAATGGAGATTTTGATTTATTTGTTTCTAAATTGAGAATGTAATATTTGCGCCCCCACTTTTTATAAGGAACTAAAGATGACAGCTTGGCAGGTAAACTTGAAATTAAAAGATATTGTCCGTTGGGTGAAACATAAAAGTCATCAACCATACTCGTATGATTTAAAGTATTAAGTTCTCCTTTTATGTTAATGCTTATTAGTTTTGAATCTGTAAATGACTTAAATCTTTGTTGTTTGATTTCATCATTTAATAAGTGAGAGTAGGTTCTCCCTTGTATTTTTTGAAGTTTGGTAGATTCTATTTTTGGCTTTAATGAATTTTTAATAGGTGGTAAAAATTGATTTTTTGCTTGTTTTACTAATATAGTCTTATTATCTGGCAACCAGCGTAAATGTCGACCACCAATTCTGGTTGATAGGTTTTTATTGCTTAATTGTTGTAATTTTTGGAATTGAATATCGTACAACCATAATGTTGTTTTATGATTGTAATGAACTAATAAAGCAATTAATTTTGAGTTTGGTGACCAGTTAAAATCTAAAATAACCCCTGATTTAGGTTTGATAATTGATTGCACATTATTAGCATTAACTAAAGTAAGGTGGCTATATATATCATTTTTAGGTGAATTTGTATTTTGAGAATAAAACTCAAGACCACCTAAGGCTTCTCTCCCTTCTGAAAGTGTTTCAATCGAAGGGTAATTAATTTGATGTAATAATAAAGTTTGTTCATCATCTGGTGATAAAACTAAATATTGTTCGTTAGAACTATCCATTAATTTATTCCAGTTATTAGGCTCAATAGCACTTAAATTTACCGAGAATATTGAAATATAAAAACATAAAATTAGAACGGATAGATTATTCATTTCTTAATGCCTTAATAGGATCTTGTTTTAAAGTTTTTTGAATGGGAAAGTAACTAACTATCAAAGAAATAATGAACAATCCAACCCATATACTAAGAATAAGTCCCCAATTCACTGGTAGCGAAAAGTTAGGATTAGAAACACTATAACCAACCACTAAAAAGCAGATTGAAAAGGCGAGTATCAAGCTCATTGATATAGGTTGCATTAATTCAATGATACTGTCTTTAAGTAAACGGCGGTTATCTGCTCCCATAGCTAGTTTTACGCCTAATGTATAACGGCGAACTTGTACGAGGTAATTTACAATACCATTGATACCAATGCACACCATCAGTAGAGAAACACTTGCTAAAACAATTGAAATCCAAGCAGCGGTAAGGTGATGTTTTCTTTTTTCATCAAAAAGCTGTGTTAAAGATGCTAAACGATTGATATCTAGCCTACTATCTATTTCAGTTATGTTATTTATTATTTGTTGTTCAACTAATAATGGTGAATGTGTTGTAATTAAGTAAGAATATTGACGCCAACCTGAATAGTTTTTGGGAATATAAATCTCATAAGTTTCGTCTTCTTGGCCCCCAGGTACATTTATATTACTCGTTACACCAATAATTTTGTGTTGCGTTTTTCCATCTAAACTGATTTTTTGTGCTCTTACTTCTTGATTGTTAGTCGCTAAAATATCAGCTAATCGTTGATTTACTAATATAGGGTAGTTATTTAGTTCTCTGTCACCTTTGCTAAAATTCTTACCATCAACCGTAATACCGAGTTGGTGTAAATAATCATGACCAATTAAAATTTTTCTAGCTTGTGCAATATATTGGTTATTTTCATCATAAACTTGGTTTACATTAAGTGACTCTGGCAATCTAGATTCCGATGTTACAGTAACACTATCTATAGAATCTAAATTCGAAAGCTGATTTATTATTGATTTATGTAAATTGATACGCTCTTCTGAGTTTTTGATATTGGCGTAATTTATAGTTAATGACCATTTGTTTTCAGTATCGATTCCAGAATCCCTTAAAGCTTCTGCCAAAGTATCTAAAACAACATGACTAGCAGAAACTAAAACTAAAAAAGAAAATAAAATTTGCAGACCAATTAGACTATGGCTTACGCCTGAACTTATTTGTTTACCAGTACCTTTACCACTACTTTGTAAGCTATCAGTTAAGTTTTTCTCTTTAACCACACTCAATTCAATATAGGAGTATAACAAGGCAATTAATATAGTTAATAAAGCTGAAACTAAAATGGTATTAAAACTAATAGCTAAAGTATCTAATCTTTGAATAGAGTTTGAGGCAAGTTGCTGGATGATTTCAAAACTTGTTTGCGTAAGAATCAGCGCAAATATTACTGAAATACTGATAACAATCGTATTATGTTTAAACGATTCAATAATCAATTGCTTGTTAGTGGCACCAAAGGCAAAGCTAATAGCAATAGATTTTATTTTTGTTACTGCTTTAGCTAATTGCATACTTGATAAATTAATTAAAGCAATGATCATTAACAGGGATACACCGAGTAGTAACATTAATACTATATTACCGCTATCACCTTTTAAGGCAGTATTAAAATCTGTCAATTGTGCACTTATCTTAAAGTCTTTTAATACATTTGGAGCATATAATTGTGCAGCAGTACCAGACAACGTTTTAATTTGTTCTTTGGCATTGCCTAATTGATTTAGTTCTGCTCTAGCGATACCTTTAAAGGCACCCATAAAATCATTAGCCGTTTTAGGATCGAAAGTTTCATCCATATCTATCGGGATCCAAAAAGCTGAGTTTATATTATTTAATTGCGGTAAAACTAAATTATCTGGTGCTACACCAATAACTGTAAATCGTCTTTGATTTAATTGGATTTTTTTACCTATAATATTTTTGTCGGCATTATATTCTTGTTGCCAAATGCGATACCCTAGAATGATAGATGTTTGTTTATTACCTAAACTTTCTTTATTGCTAAATAAACGGCCTAATTGAGGTTGAACACCGAGTATTTCAAATAAATTACTTGATGCTAAAATTACATTTACTTCAGGCCTTTTTTGATTATCAAATAATTTATAGTTAGACCATTGGTGGTAAGTCGCTACATCAGAAAATACAGTATTATTACTTTTGATATATTCTATTATTTGTGAGTTTGTACCAGGTCCAGAGTAACTTTTAGACTCTAACGTGCCTTCTAATAAAAAAATATTATCACTATTTTTATAGGGTAAAGGAGAAAAAAACACTAAATCTACTAAAGTAAACGCACTTAATACCATAGATAATGTAAGGGCTAAGGTTATTACTGTTGTTAAATAATATTGTTTTGCACGCTTAAATGTTTGTAAGGCTGTTTTCATTAACATGCTGTAGCAACCTCAATCTTTTCATCAGGTACAATTAAGCCGTCTTTTAGTTTTATGCTACGAGAAGCCATATCGGCATACCTTGGATCATGAGTCACTAAAACAATGGTTGTACCTTGTTGATTTAAATCTTGAAGTAGTGACATAATCGCATCACCATTTTTTGAGTCTAGATTACCAGTTGGTTCATCTACTAACATAATGCCAGAGTCACCCGCTAAAGCCCTGGCAATTGATACTCGCTGTTGTTGGCCTCCAGAGATCTGGTTAGGAAGTAAATTAGCTTTATCAGATAGGCCAACTTTATCTAAACATTCTAATGCGCGGATGCGACGGACCTGTAAAGATACACCTCTATACTTTAATGGCAGCGCTACATTATCTAAAATGGATATCTCATCAATTAAATTAAATGATTGAAAAACAAAACCTATTCTATTACCTCTTATTTGCGCTCTTTGAGTTGCATTCATCTCTGAGACAAGTAAACCATCTATATAGTATTCACCAGTTTGTGGGGTATCGAGTAATCCCATAATATTAAGTAAGGTTGATTTACCACAACCAGAAGGGCCAGATATAGATACAAACTCGCCATCGTAAATTGTAAAGCTAATACCTTTTAATACCTGAGTTACTTGATCACAAGAAGAAAAGGATTTTGTCATTTTGTTAATTTTTAATATTTCAGTATTCATTGCAATGCCTTTTCTTAGTATTAACTACCAATTTTTATTTGTTTTATGTTGGTTTCTAAATCGAGTCGAGAGGTAATAACTTTATCGCCAGCTTTAAGACCTGAAATTATTTGAATCAATTGTCCTGATGTTTTACCAAATTGAACTTCTACTTGGCTGGCTTTATTATCATCAGTTAATTTATATAACATCACAGTACTATTTTCATTCACCCCAGTTGGTGTTTTTATATAGTTTGTATTTGTTTGTACTTGAGAAAAAATAGTGGCATCGACTTGTTGCATTGGTTTAATCCCATCAAGCTTATCAGTTACCAGTTTAATATCTATTTGTACTGCGCCTTCGTTAATAACAGGGTCTATACGAACTACTTGTCCATTTATTTGATTGTTTAAGGTTTGAATTTCTGATTGCATACCAGCTCTGACTAAATGGGCTTGAATTTGAGGTACTTTAATTTCTGCAATTAATGGGGATAAGCTACCAATTAACGCTAATTCTGTTCCTATGGTGACACTTTGGCCTAAATTTAATGGGAAGCGCTGAATAACGCCGTTTATACCAGCTGTTACCGATAGTTGCTCAACCATCAGTTTTGCTACTTCAAATTCTTCACTCGATTGAGCTATTAAGTCTTCTTGAATTGATATAGCTTCATTTTGCATCGTAACCAATTTGGCTATTTTCGATTTTTCTAATTGAACTCGGTTAACTAATTGTTTGGCTTTTAATTCATTTTTCTTTGCGTTAATACCAGAAACAATACCCGATTTTGCTAAAGTTCTTTCGGCTTCAACTTGTAACATCGCTATTTCAACTTGAGCTTGTAATTCAGATAGGTGAGATTCGCTATTAAGCATTTCTCTTTGTTGTTTTAGTACGATCTGTCGTTTTTGAGTTTTTGTGTTTTTTAGTTTCGCAAGTGCTTGGCGTAACTTTCCTTCAAGCTCTGGATTTTTAAGTGTTAAAATAACCGTATCATGGTTAACAACTGCCCCTGCTTTTAATTTTATTTCATCAACAACTGCATTACTGGTTGCTGTGAGTAAGCGTTTATTGATTGACTGTAATAAACCATACCCTTCAATTTTTATCGAAAAATCACCATTTTGAACTTTATCAATACTAATGGCATCACGAGAAATAACATGTGCATTATCAGCATAGCCGAGTTGCCAGCCAGAAATTATCATGAGTACTGATAAACCGATTAATCCTTTGTATATATTTTTTGAATTTATTTTCATTATTTATAGACTCTTATTACTAGTTTTATTAGCTAACTAGTTCAATTTTATTATTTTTGATTAAGCTTTCTAAATCGATAATTCTATCTGCACTTTCGATTGTTTCTTGACGGTGAGCAACACTTATGCGTGTGATACATTTTTCTTTTAGGTATTGATTTACATGCATTTCTGTTTTGTTATCCAAATGACTGGTTGCCTCATCTAAAAATAAAACTTTAGGTTGGCTGTATAAAGCTCTCGCTAATAGCAGTCTTTGTTTTTGCCCTCCAGATAAGGCACTTCCTAAATCTCCTGCTTGAGAGTGTAAACCCATAGGCATAGCTTGAATTTCTTGCCAGATATAGGCACCTTTTGCAGCTTCAATTACTTTGTCTAAATTGGGTGTAGGCTCGAAGAAAGTGATGTTTTCGATTAAAGATCCATTTAAAAGTTGATCGTTTTGCATAACAGTTGCACACATTGAGCGGAAGTTACGAATACCGATACTTTTAATTGATTGACCATCGAGAAAATAATCGCCTTGTTCGGCATTGATAAGTCCTGTCATTAGTTTTAATAGAGACGATTTACCTAAACCTGATCTTCCTGTAATTACGACAGACTCACCCGCTTGTATCTCAAAACTTAACCCCTGAAATAACCAAACTGAAGATGAGCTATATCTAAAGTGTAAATTACGTATTTCTATATGGCCTTTGATATTGTCTTTTATTAAGGGTTGAGTGCTATTGTCAGTTTCTTGTTCCTGAAGAACAATATCTGACATACGTCGCAAATAAGTGGATGCAAGTTTAAAGCGAAATAATTGGTCAACTAAAGTTTGTGCACTGTTACTAAATTGCTGCCTATAAGCTAAAAAAGCGATAAACATACCAACAGTAAAAACATTATCAATAATTAATAATGCGCCTAAAAAAATAATAATGAGATAATCTAACTTACTGATAAACTCTTGGCTTATTTCAGCCGAAATTATAACTTTTTCTCTTTGTATATTTTCATTGGTCGTATCGGCAAACAAGTTGAGCCAAGAAGAAAGTCTAGCACTTTCTTTGACATAGCATTTAATTGGCATGATTGCGCGAATGGTTTCTATAAAATGACTATTTTCTTTTGCTTGTTTAGCTAATGCTTGCTCTAAATGTTTATTTTCTTTGCTAGTTAAGAATAAACGAACCATTAAAGTTAGTAATAAAAAAGAAAGAGATATGATTGCAAGTGATGGTTCATAACTATACATTATTATTAAAGTCGTGATCCCCAATAACCCTTCAACTACTGCTGAAATGAACCCTCTGCTGATCATTCTTTGTACTTCGTTAAATGCTTCAAATCGAGATTTAATGTCACCTATATGGCGAGTTTCAAAAAAAGACATAGGTAAATGTAATAAGTGACGTTGGATATTGGCTTTGACTTGAAAGCCAAGATTTTTATCTAAATATAAAATCGCTGCCGAGCGCAGAACATTACTTGCAGATGTTAATAAAGTGATAACAATAAATCCGCCTAATAGCCATATTAGTAGGCTTTTATCAGATAAAGGGATACCTTGATCTATGACTAAACGGATATAATAAGGTGCTACTAGAAATAAGCATTGTAAAAGAATTGCGATTACAAAAATTTTTAATAAAGATATACCAAGACCTTCGACCTTACCTATAAATGCTGTTAAAGGCATTTTTACGCGATCATCTTTTTTTTCAAAATTTGAAGTAGGTGTTAATTCAATAACAATACCTGTAAATGACTCCGATAGCTGATTCCAGTCTAATTTTATTTTACCTTTTGCCGGATCATGAAGCACGACACCACTTCTATTAACAGAGCATAATGTTACAAAATGATTAAAGTTCCAATGTAAGATAGCAGGGCCTTTTACTTTGGCTAACTGACCTATTTCTAATTTGAGTACTCTACCAGATAGACCTATATCATCTGCTACTTTGATAATTTGTTTTACTGTGATCCCTTGAATACCAACAGGGTATTTTTGACGCATAGCGAGCATGTTAATTTTATAGCCATGATAATAGGCAATCATTGCTAAACATGTAATACCGCATTCGGCTACTTCGCTTTGAAGAAATATAGGGAGCTTTGCTGTTTTAAAATTAATATAGTCGGTTAACTGCATATGATACCTCAGCTAGTTTAATAGTTGAGCAATAGATTTGGGTTGCTGTGTTAAAGATAAGTACATATTTGCCTTAGGTGATAATGCAGAAATTTCACGTATGTTATTAAGCTTTATATAGATTTTTTTACCATTTTTATTTGTAAAGTTTCCTAATAACATGGAAACCTTGCCCTCCAACTTTTTTTCATCAATAGAGATTATTACTTTATCACCAACTAAAATATTTTTTTTCGGTTTGTCTTTTAACCAAAAAGAAAACTCATTATTAGAATTGTTTTTTAAAATAAAGCCGATAGGTTTGTAGGGGGAGCTGATATTACTATCTGTGTTTAAATGAAAAAATAATCCAGAAGATGGGGATCTAAGGTAATATTGTTTAGGTTTGATTTCATTTATATTGGATAATAAATAAATTGATTGATTTTTATCTACTTGCTCGCCTTCTTTAACTAACTGCTTGGTTATGATACTTGGTGCTGGCAAAACTAATGGTTGAAAGTTATCAACTGCTATTTCGATATTAAAATCTTGAGTGCTAGTTAAAGTGATATATTGCATCATAATTACAGAAATAAGCATGGTAAAGCATAAAGCCCAAATTGACTTATTAATAATATTAGGTTGTTTGATCACTGAATGACCAAACTCCTGAGATTTATATTGATGTCTTAATGCTTCTTTACGAAACATATTTATTACAGACATAGCAATTACCCGACCTGTTTAATTTGTATATCACCAAAATCAAACTCAGATTTATTATTATTAATGTAGGACATTGGACAGCCTAGTTGCCAACTATTCAAAGTTGTAAAGCCTTTTAACCAAGTTGAGTATCTATGATTATTTATCTCTAAGGTTCCATCTTGATTTATTTTGCCAACCGCGTTTAAATCATCATTTAATGCCACTGTACATTTATTTAGTATTCCATCTGATCTGATTGCTAAAGAGTTTGCTTTTGATGCATAGCAGATATAATTTCCATTTTTAGATATGTCTAAACTTTTTTCATAACGAGCCGTCAGTTCGGTTGCAAAATCTTTAGCGCTTTGTTTTTTTATTAATTGCTTTATTTTTTGACTATTTCCACCTAAATTCTCAATTGCTTTAAAATATAGAGTGAAGCGACTATCGTGACTTAAATGTTGATTAAATCGTTCGCAAAAATCTAAGATGCTTTGTTGGTTATCATCTGTTACGTGAATACGTAATAATATTTTAAAATCTAATTGAGTTTTAGAAGCTGCTATTATGCGAGTCCAAATTTTATCAAAGCTACCTCTACCCGTTCTCATTACTCTAGTTTTGTTATGAAAACTCTCATCCCCATCTATTGATATTTGAAAATAATTTTGATTAGATTTAACAAGGCGTTCAAGTGTTTTTATGCTAAGTAAAGAGCCATTTGTTGTTATGTCACCAACAACTTTGCAATTATATTTTTTTGCTAAATCTAGCGCATACTCTGAAATTTCAAAAACTACATCATCAGCTAATAAAGGTTCACCGCCAAACCAGGATAAAGTTAATTTGTCTAAAGTAGGTATTTTATTTGCTATAAACTCTTTTATGGCTTTAACTAACCATTCCTGCATTTTTCCTTTTTCAAAATCTTCATAGCAATATACACACCTAAAGTTGCATTGCTCAGTTGGGAAAAGAATTAATTGAAATTCACTACTATTTAACGCGCTAGCGAGAGCGTGTTTTGAAAACCCTTTAATCGACTCTGTCACAATTAGCCCCTATACTTTAAAAAATAAAGCGTATACTTTTTGTACACGCCATAACTGTTATGCTTGATGTTCTGCACAACCTAAACCACATATTTTATTTTTTGCAGCAGCTTCTTCATCTTCTTGCTCTGGATTAAACCCACCTGAAACAGCATCAGCTAATTCAGGACTTAGCTCTATTTCACCATTTTTATTTAATTTAATTTCTTCGCTTTCAATATTTTCAAATTTATTAGTCATTTTATATTCCTATTTATTAGTTATGTTTTAGATCCAAATAAAGGATGGGATAATTATGCAGAATCTAAAATTTTACAAAACTGGTAAATATATCAGGTTATTTTAAATAGCTTCAGTTACGGAATATTTTGTAGTATTGATTTCATCTTCTTTAAGCTGGCATAAAGCTGCTTCTGGGCTTATTAAGCCACCAACCATTTCATCGAGTAATTCTAAACTGGTAATTTCGATGAATCCTTCATTAGTTCTTATTGCTTCTACTGTTGTATTTTTGCTCAAGTTTGAATTGTTCATCGTTATTCTCTTTTATTGTTCAAGTCTTATTTTGGCTTTTTACATTGCATACGAATGTAAATTAAGACAAATAACGAGCAATAATCTACCTGTGATTTATGTGTGACTATGCTGTAACTTCTTTATTTATCATTGATTTATGTGTTTTGTAGTAAATGAAATTCGATTCAGTTATTATCAAGCTTGATACTGGGGAGTATCTTTTTCGGGTAAATTAGGGCGGTATAGTGATTAAAATAGGATGTTTCACATTAAATGTAGAGGATATAGTACTCACTCGTGATGGAGTTGATGTAATACTAGAACCTAAAGTGTTGTCTGTATTGTTGTATTTTTGTGAAAATAAAGACCGTTATATTTCAATGACGGAATTACACGAAAACGTTTGGAAAGGCCGTTGTGTATCGGATGCTGCAGTTAGAAGAATAATTAGTAAAATAAGATTGTTATTTAATGATGATCATAAATCTCCCAAATATATTCAATCATTACCTAAACGCGGCTATAAATTAATTTGCTCAGTCGAATTTGATGTTCCAAAAAAAAATGAAGTCTTTCAACAAGAGGCTTTAATGGCAGTTGAAAATAAGTCATTACCTGCTAAAAGGTTTCTAAAGTTAAAAAAGATATATTTCATTATAATATTATCTTTGATTTTATTTAGTGGGTTAAGTATTCAGTACTTTTTATTAGGGAGTAGTCTTGAAGTAAAAACATCACATAAAGTACTGCCTACAATACCAGGTAGTAAAATTGCGGTGGAGCAATCATTAAATAATGAATTTTTTGCTTTCTCAGGGAGAGTTAGTGAAAACACTGGGTTTAAAGTCTTTATTAAGCAAAAAAATCAGCATGATTTTACTGCAATTCAAGGTGATGTCCACTTCCCTTTCTCTCTTGCATTTTCAAGAAATAATGAGTTATTATTTTTTTCAGATCTAATAGAAAGCAATTCATCTATTTATCAAGTTACCTTAAATAATACTGGAAATGACTATATTCCAAAAAAACTGATTGATGGATTTTATTTAATTGGTGATGTATTCACCTCGGAAGATTACTCAATAATTTACTTCTCTGGGCAAAAAAATATAAATGAGCCCGTTAATATTTTTAAGTATAATTTAATAAGTTCAAATATTTCTAGAGTAACATCAAGTGTAGATGAATCACATTCAGATATTCGTGGAAGTATCTCTCCTAATAGCCAGTTTATGGCTGTACTCAGGAAGTCAAAATATGATAAAAGTTATGAAGTTAGAGTCGTTGATTTATTGAGTGATGATATTACTTATCGGCATACCCAAACGAAGAAAATAAAAGATATTAATTGGCTAAGTGATGACGATTTACTGTTGCTAGATCAAGACAGTTTATATCAACTTAATTTGAAAAGTGTACTTAGTACAAATATAGCTACTAATATAGTTGATACGACCGCAGTATCTGTCATTAATAAAAATGATTTATTATTAATAGAAAAACAACCTCCCAAAAAAATATATGTTGAATTACAACTGCCTATGGATAATTGGAGAACGCAAAAAGTTTTTGATATGCCAACAACAATTAAACATCTTACTTATCAACTTGACAACTATTTAGCTTTGGATGTTAAGCCAAGTCATACCGAATTATTTAAATTTGATCCATTAACAAAAAATAGAGTTTCTTACTTAGAGACTCAGTATCCCATTGAATTAATAAATTCACACAAAAATCAGCCTGTGGAATTAATAAAAATTAATGATAGATTTGCGCTGATAAATATAAAAACAAGTCAATTAACATATATCACTGGCGGAGATGAATTTATTGGAGATGCAATATTTTCTGATGATGGTAGATATGTATTTTATTCGGTTAAAAGGTTTAGTGGTTGGGTGATTTTACAATATGATATTGAATCATCAGAAAAAAAACTATTTCTAGATGGGTATCGTTCAATTCGATATCTAAAAAAAGACCTTGTACTGACAGATGCGTATGGTGAATTATATTTATATACAGTAAAAACTAAAAATATTTTAGATTTAAAATATCAAATATCAATTGAGCCAGATACTTATTGGGACACTCATAAAAGCTCTATTTATTGGAGTAGTCATGATTTAGTAGAAACAACATTTCATCAAATAGATCTCAGTGATTTAAATAAAGTTAAAGAATACAGCAAATCTTACGACTATGAAAAAGTACCACCGGCCTTTGTTATTAATAAAGAGAAAAATAAATTGTTATTTTCTCAAAAAGATATAAAAGGTTCTCAAATCTTAAAACTATCCATCAGATAATGTGACTTTTATGTGATTTTCATAAAAGTCATATCGTTATTATTGTTTTATGCTTTTATTTATTTAAAGTTATTCCTGTTTTTATTAAATATTTATAGGATGCAACAAATAATGAAACCGTTAAATTTATTAATAATTTTAATTACAGTTTTTACAATGAACTTAGTTTTACAAGATACTGTTTTAATCTCTGAAACAGATTCTATTTCTCCTTTTAGTGTTTGTAAGATATTAGATACTTGCAAAAAGGAAGGGTAATTCTTAAAATTTGTGAGTTGGGGTTAACATGCAGTATATCGAAAGCTTAATTAAAGAAATTAACTGTATTGATTCTAAAGAGCAGTTAGTTTTATTCTTTGAAAAAGTAACTGATTTATTTAATTATAAATGGTCTGGTTTAGTCATTTTTAAACCAAAATTGAATAATAAATATGAAGTGAGTGTTCTTGGTAATATACCTATAAACATGCAAGAAAGAATAAAAAAAAGCATAGATATAAGTGATTATTGTTTAAATGAGATAGAACCAAAATCTTTAGTTATTAAAGATAAAGCATCAATTGAAAGTAATAATCTTGAAATTTTGGTTATACCTATTAACGGTGTGGGATCTGAATTTGCTTGTTTAACTTTTTTATTAAACTCAGAAAAACAAAGAGGATTGGTAGTTGAAAAAATAGGCTGGTTTTGGCTAATGTTATCTTCATTTATCTATAATAAATACAAAAAAGAAATAGCAGATGATAGTCATAAAATGACTAAAAGAGAATTGGAATGTATTAAATGGGCCTCAGATGGCAAAACTTCATGGGAAATTAGTCAGTTATTGTCTATCAGTCAAAGAACTGTTGATTTTCATTTAGCTAACTGCATAGTAAAAACAGATAGTATTAACCGACAGCAAGCAATTGTTAAATGTGCTTTAAATGGTCATTTATTAGTATAGCTAGAATGCATTAAGCTAAATCAAGTAATTGTTTTAGCTTTATTATTTTATGATAACTATGCATTAGTATTTTAAGCTTGTTTCAATAAACCTATAACTTTACTTTATGGGATTAATCCTGCCAATTAGCTGTTCATTTATTCAAATATCAATACTAGATACTCTAATATAAAAATCTACGATTGTTGATGCTCGATCATTGTTATTTCAGTTAAGTTTTGTTTAAATAGTATTATCTTTCGAATCGAAACTTAATTGCAGCCAAATGACAAAACGAAACACTCAACAAAGACGACATACGATACTTAGCCAAGTTAATGATCTTGGTGAAGTAACGGTTGATGCTTTGGCTGAACAATTTGAAACTTCAGAAGTTACGATTCGAAAGGATTTAACCGCATTAGAAAAAAGCGGCCTGTTATTACGTCGTTATGGTGGTGCTATTGCATTGCCTCAAGAAATTGTTGCACAAAGCAATGAAGAACTCGTTTCGCGTCGCAAAATGGCAATCGCCAAAGCAGCTGCTAACCTCATTAAAGATCATAACCGTATTATTATTGATAGTGGCCGAACAACGGCAGCTTTAATATCGCAACTTACTAGTAAGCGTGGTTTATTGGTAATGACAAATGCCATGAATATCGCTAATCAATTGTTATCTCTAGAAAATGAACCTACATTATTGATGACCGGAGGAACTTGGGATCCGCATTCTGAGTCTTTTCAGGGTCAAGTTGCAGAACAAGTTTTACGTTCTTACGATTTTGATCAGCTTTTTATCGGTGCAGATGGCATTGATATTGAACGTGGTACTACAACGTTTAATGAATTAATGGGATTAAGCCAAGTGATGGCTGAATCTGCGAGAGAAGTAATCGTAATGGTCGAATCTGACAAGATTGGCCGAAAAATACCAAATTTAGAATTACCTTGGCACTCAGTGACAACCTTAATAACCGACAACAACTTGGCTGAAGATATTTGCCAAGCGATTAAAGGTTGTGGCGTACAACTTATTTGTGCTGAAGTAGAGTAATAAATACATATATATCCATAAGGATATTGAGATATTAACCATACACCCGTGCAGGAGAAAGATATGTGTGGAATAGTTGGGGCTGTTGCAGAACGCCCAGTAAATAAAATTTTAGTTGAAGGTTTAAAGCGCCTTGAATACCGTGGTTATGACTCAGCTGGCGTTGCTTTATTAAATGGTTCTGATCTATCAAGTGTGAAAGCAGTTGGTAAAGTGGTGAACTTAGAAAAAGCGCTTAATGAATCGGGTTGTAAAGGTACTACTGGTATCGCACATACTCGTTGGGCAACTCACGGTGGTGTTACTGAAGCAAATGCGCATCCGCATTTATCAAATAACCAAATTGCATTAGTACATAATGGTATTATTGAAAATCATGACAAATTACGTAACGATCTAAAATCAAAAGGTTACGAATTTTTATCAGATACAGATACTGAAGTTATGGTACATACCATTCATGACTTACGTAAAACGACTGATAGCCTGTTATCTGCAGTACAAAGTGCCGTTAAATTATTTGAAGGTGCTTACGGTACAGTTGTATTTGATAAAGATAACGACAATGAAATGATCGTATCTCGTTCAGGTAGCCCACTTGTAATTGGTTTAGGGTTAGGTGAAAACTTTATCGCCTCTGATCAATTAGCACTATTACCTGTTACGCGCAGCTTTATGTTCCTTGAAGAAGGTGATGTTGCACGTGTTACTCGTGAGTCAGTTGAAATTTACGACTTAAACGGTGAGCTAGTTGAACGTGAAGTACATGAGTCTAACATTACGCAAGATGCGTCTGGTAAAGGTGAATTCCGTCATTACATGCTTAAAGAAACTTACGAGCAGCCAGTTGCTGTACGTAATACACTTGAAGGTCGTTTAACTAATGACCGTGTTGTTGATGATGCTTTTGGTACTTTTAATGGTAAAAATGCCATCGAAATATTAAAAGATGTAAAACATGTACAAATTATTGCATGTGGTACGTCATATCACTCAGGTATGGTTGCGCGCTACTGGTTAGAGCAACATGCCGGTGTGAGCTGTAATATCGAAATTGCATCAGAATTTAGATACCGTAAATCTTTTGTTCATGAAAATAGCTTATTAGTCACCATTTCACAATCTGGTGAAACAGCTGATACCTTAGCTGCTTTACGTCTTGCGAAAGAGCAAGGTTACATGGCGTCGATGACGATTTGTAATGTAGCGGGATCATCTTTAGTACGTGAATCTGATTTAGCATTTATGACTAAAGCCGGTACTGAGATTGGTGTTGCTTCAACTAAAGCATTTACCACACAACTTGTTGGTTTATTAATGTTAGTGGCGGGTATCGCACAAGAAAAAGGCTTAGACCAATCGCATATTATTAAGTCTCTTAAAACGTTACCAAATAAATTAGAAGAAGCATTAAGCCTAGCGTCTGGTATCGAAGATTTAGCAGAAGAATTTGCTGATAAACAAAATGCATTGTTCTTAGGTCGTGGTGATCAATATCCAATCGCGATGGAAGGTGCTTTAAAGCTTAAAGAAATTTCTTATATTCATGCTGAAGCTTATGCTGCTGGTGAGTTAAAGCATGGTCCATTAGCACTGATTGATGCTGATATGCCAATCATAGTTGTTGCACCAAACAATGAATTATTAGAAAAACTTAAATCTAACGTAGAAGAAGTACGTGCACGCGGCGGTATCATCTATGTATTTGCTGATAAAGCGTCAGAGTTTAAATCAGATGACACTATGCGTGTAGTAAACGTGAACCAAGTTGAAGATATTTTAGCGCCAATTGTTTATACCATACCTCTACAGTTATTATCTTATTATGTAGCTGTGATCAAAGGTACTGATGTTGACCAACCACGCAACTTGGCAAAATCTGTAACTGTTGAATAATCAATACTTTGTGGTTTTAGAGGTTGTCGAAAGACTGTAAGGTCTGATTGTCATTTTAACCTCCTGATAAGTTTAACTTAACAGGAGGTTTTTTATGTTTGATGCAGATAAACCACTTAATAATTTATAAAAATAGTGAGTCGATATTTTATTAAATAAAGCTAAGCAATAAATAAGTAGCGAGTACAACAGCGACCCACATAACCATACTACCCGAAGGGTGGTTCTGTGAGAGTAGAATACTCAGTCGGCCACTCTTACCAGAAAAATAACTTAAATATAGATTAAGCTTTAATTTCAATACATCCCTTAATGAACGATCTATTTGCCAAATAATACTAAACATTTTTTGCAATACATTTGGCATTGCGCGGCGATAAATCCAATCAGCATCTAGGGTTATGGTTAATGTGCGTTTCATCCAAGGCAACATGAGGAAAAAAGCAAAACCAGAGAATAATAACAGCTGCAACATATGGATCACATGCGTGACAGTATAAGGTTTGTAAGTGACCTCATAGGGCAGCATAGCGTATAAATATTCTGGAAATACGCCTAAACCGATGCAAATTCCTGAAAAAAGAAGCATTGCTAATCTCATGCTCCAAGGAGGATCTGATGGGCGCATGCCCGAATCTTTTTGGAAAAAAACAAACCAAGGGAA
This sequence comes from Pseudoalteromonas sp. C2R02, assembly GCF_018860845.1. Taxonomy (NCBI): domain Bacteria; kingdom Pseudomonadati; phylum Pseudomonadota; class Gammaproteobacteria; order Alteromonadales; family Pseudoalteromonadaceae; genus Pseudoalteromonas; species Pseudoalteromonas sp. C2R02. Next base: position 90,103 of record NZ_JAHKQC010000041.1, read on the forward strand.
TTTAATACCCGCATGAAGAAATACACCTGCAGAGGCTGCCATCAAGAAAAACCAAACGGTTGTTAAGCTTTGATCTGCAGCCGCCTGACTGATCATTGATTTACTTATGAAACCAGAAGTCAAAGGAAATGATGAGATTGAAAGTGCGCCAATAATGCCGCAAATGGCGGTGAGAGGCATGCTTTGAAATAAGCCGCCGAGGTCGGTACATTTGCGTTTTCCTGTCATGTAAAGCACAGAGCCTGCAGACATCAGTAGTAGTGCTTTGTAGATAATGTGAGTAAAGGCATGCGCAGCAACACCATTTAGCGCCATATCGGTACCAATCCCGATACCCGTCACCATAAACCCCACTTGATTTACAATACTGTAAGCAAGGATCCGACGCATATCGTTTTCTAATAACGCGTAGATAATCCCGTAAAAAATCATAAAGATTCCGATATAAATGAGAATATCTGCACCTGGAAAACCACGTAATAAAACATACACGGCTGTTTTTGTTGTAAAAGCAGAGAGGAAAACGGCGCCACTGAATGATGCTTCTGGATAGGCATCAGATAACCATGCAGAAAGTGGCGGTGCAGCAGCGTTAATAAGAAAACCAGCCATGATAAGTATTGTGCCAAAGGTATTTGGCTCCATTGCACTGAATGCTGTCGAACCTGTGTCCAAGATATGCGCTAATATGCCCACTAATAACAAGGTACCGCCGAATACGTGGACTAAAAAGTAACGGATTGAAACTTGTAATGAGAGTTTACTACGTACAGAAAGCACGATAAGAGTAGAAGCCACTGCCATAAGCTCCCAAAATACAAATAGGCTGATCAGATCTCCGGCGAATACAGCGCCAATAGCACTTCCCGCGTATACAAATACCGCAGATAGCTCCAAAACACTCTTCTGCTTAAGCGCATATAAACTGCCTCCAAATGTCATAATGGAAAAAACCGTCGCGAATATGCGACTTAGAGCGTCACTACGAACTAAGGACAGTTGATAATCGAAAAGTGGTATTGTAGCGAACACACCATTTGGTAAATTCCAAATTAAATAGAGTGCCACAACTGGCAAGCCTAACGTAAGGATAGGTCTAAACTTTTGGCTTATAATTGGCAATAAAAAAGCACCAAGAATTAATACAAGCCCAGGCGGGAAATCACTCATCATCATAATAAGTATCCTTACGCTTTAAAAAAATGGCAAGCGCCTTGGCAACAAGCACCATAGCGATACAGGTTATAAGTCCGAACCATGAATAAAAACCAAAGCTGCCGTCAATCCCGAAGTATGGGTGAGCATGAACAAAAAAATCAGCCATAACTAATAAAAACAAAATCATCAGACCGACGCGCCAAAGTAACACTATCGTTTTCTTTCTAACCAGCCAGTGTTTCTCACTTTCATTATTATTTTTCATAATTTATTTCTCTTGTTCGAGTACGGCCGCAGCTAACTCATAAAGCGCTTGTGGGTAGATAAAGAGGATCAAGCAGCCTAAGGTGGCAATACCTATCGCAATTAATGAAGGTATAGGTGCTTCTTTTATCTTAACCTGAGTTAAAGCGCTATCTGGAAATTGATCATTATTGTTTGAATTCTTAGGGAAAAAAGCGTGAAAAGGTATCGGTAATAAATAGGCAATGTTGAGCAGGGAACTAATCATTAAAACAGTCATCATTATAAATTGTTCTGTTTCAAGGGTGCCCATCAATAAATACCACTTACTCCATACTCCGCCTGTAGGTGGTAAGCCAATAATACTGAGCGTGGCGATAAAAAACGCAGCCATGGTAAATGGCATTTGCCTACCAAGACCATGCATTTCACTAATTTTTGACTTATGTGCTGCCACTAAAATGGCCCCAGCACAAAAGAACAAGGTTATTTTGCCAAAAGCATGCATAGCAATATGCATAGCGCTACCAATGACACCCGAAGAGGTTGCTAATAGTGCACCTATAGTTATATAACCTAATTGACTAACAGTTGAGTAAGCTAACCTTGCTTTCAAATTGTCTTGTCTCATGGCAATGAGGGAGGCAATCAATACAGAAAACCCTGCTAGATATAGTAAAAATTGTGTGGAGGGTAATTGGGCCAATAAATCTAAGCCAAAAATAAAGGTACAGACTTTTAATACCGTAAATACACCCGCCTTTACAACGGCCACCGCATGCAAAAGCGAACTCACTGGCGTTGGTGCAACCATCGCGGCAGGTAGCCAGCGATGAAAAGGCATGATGGCGGCTTTACCAATGCCAAAAATGAACAATACCAATATGATGCTAGCAGTTATTTTATCAACATCATCAGCAAATATACCACCGGGCTTAAAGTCTAAAGTACCAGCTACAAGCCAAGTACTGACAATCGCCAGCAGGAAGAAAACGATTGATGTCGTCAGTAAAATCCCTAGATAGATTCGGCCACCTTTTTTTGCTTTTTCAGTACCTGCGTGTGTTACTAAGGGGTAAGTCGATAGAGTCAGTACTTCATAAAATATAAACAAAGTAAAAAGGTTTGCTGAAAATGCAAGTCCCATCACCGCACCAATCGCAACGGCGAAACACACATAAAAACGTGTTTGATTTTTTTCTTGATGGCTGCGCATATAGCCAATGGAGTAACACGTAGTCACCAACCAGAGGAAACTTGCAACTAATGCGAACAACATACCCAGCGGTTCAATATCAAAACTAATCGTTAAACCGGGTAAAAGCTCCCACCAATAAACGCTGATAGATTTTCCTGAAGATAAACCTTGATATAAAGTCACGACTAAAAAAATTAACACTAGGCTGGTTGAAAGCGTGACACTTTCTCGCAGGTTTGGATAACGTCTTGATGCAACAATCGCGAATGTTGCTAAGAAAGGAATGATAATACACAGTTGCAGCATCAGCTCTAAAGAAAGATTCATGGTGATACTCCAAACAAGCTTTGAGCGGCGCCTTGGGCTACCTGCACACTCAGTCGAGTATCAATGCCAAAATAAATATTGGCGATGACAAGTGTCCATATCGGGATAAGAAAACTCATCGGTGCTTCTTTTACTTTTATATTTTCATCTAAAGGCGCTTTGAAATAAGCAATTTCTACTACTCTCCAAACATACACAACCGCTAGCATTGACCCTAGAAGAATGAGCACGGCAACAGGCCACCATCCTTGTTCAACTAATGCAGTAAGTAAATACCATTTACTCACAAAGCCAACTGTTAAAGGCACGCCAATTAAACTTAAGCCACCAAGAACAATTGCCGCCATCGTCAACGGCATCTGACGTCCTAAACCGCGTAAATTATTGAGTTCTACATTGCCTACTCTATAAATAACCGCGGCTAAAGCTAAAAATATCGCACCTTTCATTAACGCGTGATTGAACATGTGCAATAAGGTTGCAGTTAATCCTGCTGCTGTACTTAAACTAAAACCTACAATCATATAACCAATTTGAGCGATGCTTGAATAGGCAAAAATATGTTTAACATTGTTTTGATAAATAGCCGTAGTCGAAGCGATAAAAATACCAATCAACCCAAGTGCCATAAATAATGTTTGTAATGGAATCGTTGTGAAAGAAAATGAGAAGCCAAATACTGAAAAAGTAAATCGAATCAATAAATAGACTGCTACTTTGGTTGCGGTGGCAGCAAAAAAAGCCGTTACGATAGAAGGGGCATAGGCATAAGCATTAGGTAACCACAAATGCAGTGGAAACATTGCTAATTTCAAACATACACCCACAATCAAAAAAGTAAAGGAAACAAATACGGTACGCGTTTGTGCGACTTCAGGTAAACGTTGTGACAAGTCTGCCATATTTAGCGTACCTGTCATTTGATACATCAAACCAATCGCAATTAAAATAAAGGTGGCGCCTATGGTTCCCATGATCAAATATTGATACGAAGCCCAAAGCGCTTGTCTCTTTTGACCCATAGCGATTAAGGCATAAGCAGATAGCGATGATATTTCTAAAAACACAAAAACATTAAAGGCATCGCCAGTGGCAACAATACCCAACATGCCAGTGAGAGAGAGTAGATATAAAACATAAAAATAAGAGTGTTTATCTTTGGGGATTTCTTTTTCAATGCTGGTTTGGGCTGCAACTAAAACGACCGTACTGATACCTGAAATAATTAACAGTAAAAAAGCATTAAGTTTATCAATGCGATACTCTATTCCCCATGGCGCTTGCCAGCCACCTAATTCGTAGCTAATCACACCAGATATCATTACTTGTTGTAATAACAAAATGCTTATTATAAATGCTAAACCACTAGCTAGGAGAGAAAACAGCCATACCAATTTAGCGCGATTTAACAGTAAACAAATAGGTGCTGACATTAACGGTACGATAACTTGTAAAATAGGAAGGTGTGTAATCACGCGCTTTCCTCCGCTTTACTCCTAGACTGCTGTTCTTCATTGTCCTGCTGTTGAATTTCTTCTTCTTCAATTGAGTGATAGCTTTCTTTAATGCGAACAACTAATGATAAACCTAACGCCGTGGTCGCAATGCCAACAACAATGGCTGTCAGAATAAGAACATGAGGTAAAGGGTTTGAGTATTGCGTTATGCCATCAGCTAAAATCGGAGCGGTTCCGCCGTCAACTTTAGCGATACTAATATAAAAAATAAATACCGAAGTTTGAAAAATAGTTAAGCCTATTATTTTTTTTATTAAGTTACCGTGAGCAATCACAATGTAGAGCCCAATCATCATCAAAATTATCACAATCCAATGATTAAAAAGACCTATTAACATATGGATGATTCCTTATCTTGAGGTGGCTTTTTATGTTGTTTGCGCTCTCTGCGACCTGCGAAGTTGAAAAAGATAACGACCATTACCGAGGCAACAGTACATCCCACTCCCCATTCAATTATTAAAATACCTAAGTGTTGGCCTGTAATGGGGTTGCTTGATAACACATTGTAATCAAGGAAGTTCCCTCCATTCATCAAAGATACAATACCCACACTGCCATAGATCAATACTCCCAGTGCCGCAATGAATTGAATAAAGGTTTGATTAATGACTTTACGTGCAGTAACCAACCCAAAAAGCATCGCATATAAAATAATAGCGGAAGCAAAGATAACACCTGCTTGAAAACCACCACCAGGACCAAAATCACCATGGAATTGAACATAAAGAGCAAACAAGAAAATAAAAGGAATGAGCATCTTAGCAACAATACGAATAACAAGGTGCTGTCGATGCATAGAATCATTGATTGACTCAATTTCATCATCATTCTCTTTAGCGCGACCAATAGATAGCAGTGTTAGCACGCCGATACCTGCAGTAAAAATAACAACCACCTCACCAAAAGTGTCAAATGCTCTATAACTGGCAAGCACTGATGTGACAATATTAGGTATTCCGATTTCCTGCATCGAATCATTGATATAACGAGGTGATGTGTGGTTATGAATCGGAGCGTCTTCGGAGCCAAAATGAGGCATATCTAATGTGCCGTAGATGAGTAGTCCACCTGTTATAATTACAATAAAAAGTGCTGGTAGTGGTTTGTGTCGAGTTGGCTTTTCTTTACGCCCTGTCATCGAGATAACAACCAACATGAGTAAGGTTGATATACCAGCCCCCACAGCAGCTTCAGTAAAAGCAACATCAACTGCATCCATAGCAACAAAAAAGCTTGCAGATAAAAGTCCATAAATACCAGCGAGCATAACAACGGCAAAGGAATCTTTCGTGCGAATTATCGCAACGGCGATAATAATCAAGAAGGTTAATAATACGATATCAATCAAATAATCGATGAGTTATTCTCCTTTTCTTTATCTTGGCTAAGGTTGCTTGAACCTTTAGGTATGACACCATTATGAAAAGCGGATTTGGCTAAGACATGACTGGCAGTAGGGCCAACTAACAAGGTTAAAAGCAATACCATCACTAATTTGGCAAAGACTAAAAGATCAGTACTCAGTATCATAAGCCCGACCAAAATCATGCCAGCGCCTAATGTATCTGTCACACCAACGGCATGCATACGGGTATAAAAATCAGGGAAACGCAACAATCCAACACCACCTGAAATACAAAGAAAGCTACCAAGGAGTATAAAAAAACCACTACTAATCGTTATTACAATCTCCATTTAAACATCCTTCTTTATAGATTCGTTATCGTTAGGTGTATGTTTAAATTGATGTGTATCCGAGTAACGCAATACCCCAATGACACTAATAAAGTTGATCAGTGCATACACTATGGCAATATCTAAAAATTCAGGCCTGCCCATTACAAATCCCAATAAAGCGATAAGTAGCACTGTTTTAGTGCCAAACATATTAACCGCTAAAATACGGTCATACAGTGTCGGCCCAGCAATTCCTCTAATAATTGCTAAAATCATGGCGACAAAAATAGCAAGTGTGGCTGCAATTAACATTAGCGTTCCAATAAAGTTACTCGGCGATCCATTTCACCGGTTTCTAAAGCCTCAATATCCTTATAAACTAAGGCGTGTACGGTAATTTCGTTATCTACTAAATCGATTGCGACTGTACCTGGCGTTAAGGTAATTGAATTAGCATAGATAACTTTTCCCATGTCTGTTTTCTGGCTGATTTTAATTGTTTTCAGTGTTGGTGAAATACTATTTACACCTAGCCAAATATGTTTTACGACAGTGATATTGGCTTTAATAATCTCTTTGATTAACCACATATAGTAGCCAAATATTTTGGTTGATAAATAGACTGGTTGTGACTCATTATCAACGACATCCATTTTATGAGTAATGACTAAAACTAACGCGATAGACACGAAACCAAGAGATGAGATTAACAGACTGTAATGGCCTGAATTAAGTAGCCAAAATGCGACTAAAGTCAGAAATAAACTAATGGTATGTTTCATTGATAAACCCTGGGCTGTTCATGAGGGAAAGTTGATTGTTTAATCATGCGACTTGCTCTTTGCAATACACTATTTATTACATATTCAAGATCCATTTGCATGTTTTCGATAACAATCTCTCCTTAGTTAACAATTTCTAACGTTAGTCGACAATGCGTGTTATTAAACTTTGCATTGAGAACATTAGTGAGTTTTATGGAAAATTTGGTGATATACGCGTCAACGCTCGAAAATGCGAGCAGTAGCCTTTAATTTTCGTTTTTAAACCACCGTTAATATTAACCCCGAAGGATTGAATACTTACCTACATTTTTAGACTTACTTTCTTGGTATTATCAGTATAGGTCTTGTCCGATTAGCAAAATTCGATATCATAAATATCGCGAAAAATAACAGGAAAAGATGTATAAATACTGTTTAAAAATATTGCTTATATAAAAATATTATTTATAAATATTCATTACTTATAGCTCATTTTTTGTTAATGGTAAATTCAAATCGTATTTTTTTTCATCAAAAAAGTGACGTTTTTTAATTATATGGGTTGACTAAATTACAACCATATTTTTTATTTATATGTTGTCATTACCTTAGATAACATCGCTAAAGCCAGTGAAGGCGCAATTTAACACCAAAAACCATAAGTGATGAGCTTGCGAATTTCGAAGAGAAAATAGGGATTAAATTATTTGATTAAAAAGGAATAAATTTTAATTATTATCGCGAGTGTTAAAAAGGAGTAAGCGTATTCGATTGATATGCCAAGAAGGAGGGCTAAGTTTACTATCAGTGGTTCAGTTTAATGAGTTGTTTAGGTTTTTTTTAATTTATAGTCATATCTAAATCCCTTTTTTATTGTATTAACCTAAGAGTTAATACAATAAAAATTTTCTTAAATATTACTCATAATCAGCAGCGTAGGTTTCTTCATATGTATGTGAGTAGAGTTCAAATAAATTACCAAAAGGGTCTTCTAAATAAACCATTTTAGCGGGTTTTGAATCATCTTCTGGGTGATAGCGCATTACGTCCATTCTTACTTTACCGCCATATTCTTCAGTTTTTTGCATTACAGTTTCAAAATCATCTGTTTGCAGACAAAAATGAAAAATACCCAGTCGCGAAAAATCAAGATCATGTCGTTGGGCACGTTCTTTCATTTCAAATAATTCAACACCGATTCCGTCTGTTGTTACTAAATGCGCAATGTTAAAACCTTTAAATCCTTCGCCAAAAACGGCAATGCACATTCGGCCAATTGCAGTTTCACGTTCTTCTTGTACTTTAGTATTGTTCATAACTATTTTAAGACCAAGCACTTGAGTATAAAACTCAACAGCTTTGTCCATTTCACCAACCATAATGCCTATGTGATTCATTTTCATAACTTGCTCCTAATACTTTTTTATCCATTTCTCATTTGATGAAGCAAGTGTATGGCGTTATCTTTATTATTTAAAATTATCAATTATAATCATAATAATAATTTTTTATTATGATGTTTGGCATGTTAAATCCTATTTGGTTAAAGACTTTTGTGATCTTAGTTGATACTGGGCATTTTACACAAACGGCAGAAAAGCTTTTTATGACTCAACCAGGTGTGAGTCAACATATTAGAAAGCTTGAAATTGAAAGTGGGTACTCACTTATAGCGCGAGATAAAAAAAGCTTTGAATTAACAGAGCAAGGGCGTTTAGTTTACCAATACGCATTAGATCTAGTAGAAAATGAACAAGCGTTATTAGCGCGGTTAGCTTTTGATAATCCGTTTTCTGGTTGTTGTACTTTAGCTTGTTCTGGTGCACTTGCCTTAATGCTTTATCCTAATTTATTGGACTTACAAGTTCTACACCCTAGGCTCGTTCTTAAGCTAAAAGCAGCCCCTAATCATCAGATATTAAATGAAATACAAACGGGAATAATAGATTTAGGTATTATCACTGATATGCCAAATCAGGGTTTATTTGATGTGACTGAAATCGGCTTGGAACAACTGTGTTTAGTGCTGCCGTCCAATATTGAAGCCAATAATAATAGTGATAATTTACTTACTCAACTTGGTCTTATTGATCATCCAGATGCAGAGCTTTATTTATCTCTTTATTTTGCACAAAGTCAGGAGTCAGTTCTTACACATTTAAACATTGAAGAAATACCTGTTAGTGGCTATGTCAATCAAATCAGCCAAATACTAGAGCCTGTAGCAAAAGGGTTAGGTTTTACTGTTTTGCCAAAAAGTGCCATAGATACTTTTCAAACACCAGAAAGGTTACAGATACTTTCTCTAAAGCAGCCCGTAATGCAAACCCTATATATGGTCAAAAAGAGAAATAGAGCACTACCTGCGCGCTTTGAAGTTGTGAAGTCGATATTGAAAAAGCATTTGGATGTAGTCAAAAGGTAATGAGATAAAGACTCTTTGCTCGAATATATAGATTTAACTTAAATTGGGTACAAAGTGGTTGTTTATAATTGTATCAAGTGTTAGTTTAATCCTATGAAAATACTTTGTTATATCTCACAAATTTGCTGGTGGCGCTCTTTTTAGAGCGGCACTTGAATCTATTTGTTCAACGGCTGCCGAAAGGTAACAGTTGAATATCATACTATTTCTTTCGGTCGCTTATTTTAAATTGAAGGAAATACACATGACTCATAAAATTTTAACAGGTGACAGACCTACAGGACCACTTCATTTAGGCCATTATGTTGGTTCGTTAAAAAATAGAATTGAATTACAAAACCAGTATTCACAAACAATCTTAATCGCTGATTTACAAGGCCTTACTGATAACGGTCATAACCCACAAAAAGTGTCGGGTAATATTTTAAATGTTTTGGCTGATTATCTTGCTGTTGGTATTTGTCCTACAAAAACTACTATTTGTTTGCAATCAGCTTTACCTGCATTATCTGAACTTGCCATGTTTTATGCAAACTTGGTATCTGTTTCACGTTTAGAAAGAAATCCAACCGTTAAAGCTGAAATTGCCAGTAAGCAATTTGGTAGCTCTATTCCTGCTGGTTTTTTTAGTTACCCAATTAGCCAAGCTGCCGATATTACAGCTTTTGATGCGACTTTAGTGCCTGTTGGCGACGACCAGTTACCTATGATAGAAATTACCAATGAAATAGTAAGAAAATTAAACAATATTGCACAGCAGCCTGTTTTAATTGAAGCGAAACCATTATTGAGTGATACACCTAGATTACCGGGTGTAGATGGTAAAGCTAAAATGTCTAAATCACTGGGTAATGTGATTACTTTTGGTAGTAGTGATGACATGATAGTAAAAGCTGTTCGTGCTATGTATACCGATCCAAATCACTTAAGAGTAGACGATCCTGGGCAAGTAGAAGGTAATGTTGTATTTACTTATTTAGATGCTTTTCATGAAGATAAAACCTATATCGCACAGCTCAAAAATCATTATGCATCTGGTGGGTTAGGGGACAGTAAATTAAAAGGTATTTTAAGTGATTGTTTAATTAATTTAATCACACCGATCAGAGCTAAGAGAGAGCGTTACTTGGCTGATAAAGCAGAACTCATTTCTATTCTTAAATCTGGCACTGAGCTGGCAAACCAACAAACACAGGCTGTTTCTCAGCGTGTTAAATCAGCTTTTGGATTAAGCTTATTTTGAAAGCAAGCTGCGCTTTTTAGTTTTAAAATAGCCATTATAAAATTTGCTTTTATAATGGCTTTCCTCACTCCCAAATTGAACCTTATTTATTTAAGGGTTCAGGCTGAAATATTTTCTGACCAATTTTATAGGTATTGAAGTTAGGAAAATCTCGTACAGACGCCTGTACTTTTGGATCTCCGGTTATCATACGTACTAAGTGATTGGTATCACTTATAAAGTAATAAGTAGCAGGTCCTTTGCCATTAGGACGTTGAAAAAACCATTCATCAACTTCATGACCTAGAATATTAGATGTACCAATATATTGTGCATTGCATGTTATTAATACATCTTGCGAGAGTATCAGTTCATGACAAGGATCTATTTCATCATTTAATACTGCTGCTTCAAATTCAGAAGTCTTTGTCATATCGTCCCGCGTATATGACACTTTAGATTTAAATGATTCATCAGTACAGGGGTACATGATTTCAGACATCCATAATCTGTGACCCGTTTTTTTCTCAGACCAAGGGTTAAATAAACCATCAATGCGACAAACATTTTTTTTATAATCGAACCAACAGTATCCTGAAGTAATATCATCGTCAGGCTGCATAGGAATCCAATATGAAATGTAACTGCTACTCCATTGTTCAGGTAGTAAAGGAGCGACTTTTGTTATTTTATTAAACTGCATTTACTTTTCTCCTCGTGCTAAAGCTTTTTCAAGTGCTTGTCCTAACGCTGGCGGTAGAGGAGGTAATTGATTTCTGCGCGTCGCAAAGCTTTGTGCTAGCTCAGGAGTTGATAAATGCATGCGGTCTTCTACGCTTTCAAACCATAATCGACTAGTACTTGCATGTTGATCAAACAATTGCATGACAGGCATCACATTTTGGTTAAAATCTTCTAACGCCGTGGCAATATTATCACTATGATCGTAAACTGATTTAACTAATATTTGTGCACCAACTACCGCCATAGTCGTACCATGGCCAATAGAAAAGTGACCTGATTGCAGTGCATCACCTAGTAAAACAATATTATCGCTATAGGCTTGTTCATGACTCAATGTCATGAAGTTACGCCATTTGAGCCCTTTTGGTGATATGACAGTTTGACCGTCTAACTCTTCTTTAAATACTGAAGCAATAAAGGCTTCGGCATCTTGAGTCGACATTTCATCAAGACCTGAATTTATATACGTTTCTTCACTACATTCAACAACAAAAGTACTCATATTACTGGAATATTTATAACAGTGAGCAACAAAAATACCTTTAGCTTTTGCTTTGAAAATTAAATTCATTTCATCAAACTTTTTAGTCGTCCCGTACCACATATAACGATTTTTACCGAATTCAACTTTAGGCTTTAATGCTTCTTTATAGTACGTTGATGTATGATTAATACCATTTGAAACAACAACTAAATCATATTTGTTACATTGTAGGTCAACGAGTTCTGATGCCGGTTTTTCATATTCAATCGAAATACCTAAACCAATACATAATTGACGAAGTTCATGCACCATAGATTTACGCTCGGCACCACATAAAGTGACGCCCGTTTTAGTTAAGGCTGAGTCATTATGATGTGTAAGCTTAAACTCTTCTATGTATTGCGCATCTAATGTTTCATGATTAGACAAATATGACAGCGGATTAGCAGGATGATGTGGTGCTCTTCCTGGCAAAACAACACCCCAGCCAACACTTTCATCTTGATTATTTTTTTCTATTATATTGATATTCCAATCTGGATTTAGTTTTTTGATTTGACTAGAAAACATAAGACCTGCTGGACCTGCACCGATCACAAGAATATTCATTAATTTAATCTCCCTATTTTGTACCAAACATTTTGTTTTTGTTGAAAGTGTCTAATTTTGCTGTATTTCATTGAAGTGAAATATAATTTCTCTGCCATATCTGGCGGGTAAAGTTTTGGAAGTTTTTGACCCATATAACGTAAATATCTGGCTCTTAAGAAGAAAATAGGGTTTGAACAACTTAATACTTCATAATTTGCTCTTGCCATGTCTTGCATCGCATCGGCTTCTACTTTTCGTAAGGTAGTAAAGTCAGGTAAAATTTTACTTAAATTAGCATCATATTTATCAAATAAGCATGATAAAACATGAGCGTCTTCAAGGGCCATATTCATGCCTTGACCTAAAAATGGCGCTGTTGCATGTGCTGAGTCGCCAATCAGTAAGGCTTTATCTTTATAGTGAAAAGTAGATGAGCGCACATTAATAAGATCATTACTCGGCTTAACCATAAATTGTTCTAGTAACTCTTGGCGAATATGTTTAGGTACCATAGAGTAATATCGATCAAAAAATTCTCGCATGGCGACTTTATTATCTGTATGTAGACTTACTTTTCCTTTAAAGGGTAGGCAAACCGCGAAGCTGATACTGCCATCAGGGATCGTTGCTGCCCTACCTGCAAATTGACCATGAGAGTCCATGCCAAAAAAGTGTAAAAGGTCAGGCCTTAAGCCGACTTTTTTAGCATCTGGAATAACTAAGGTTTTATACCCATGTTTAAAAAATGTTTGCTCAAATTCAAATCGTCGACAGTGAGTTTGCATGGCATCTCTTACACAAGAGCGTGCGCCATCCGCACCAATTAATAAGTCACCTGAGTGCTCAATAAAATTATCATTTAAATCTTTAGTTAACAGGTGACATTTATCTAAATTAACTTCAATGCAGCGCTGGTTGTAATGGTAATTAACGCCTGCTTTTTCTGCATATTTGTTGAGTAATAACTGAAAAGCACTGCGACTGAGTGATAGCGGTTTTAATTTATCTAATGGAGGGAGTTCTCTTATTTTATTTTTACCGGCAACAAATAAAGACATACCTGATACTTCTATACCACAGGCTTGAAGCTCTTTAAGTGGAATGCCAGCTTCTACAACTGCCTCTATGCCACGAACAGTCATACTCACACCAATTGCTCTGGAGCTAACTTGGTCTATGTAATCACTTTGATCGAGTAAAGGATTTCCTCGCTTTTCAATAACATGAATTTCGAGTCCTTTTCTCGCTAAAAATATTGCTGTAAGACTGCCAGCTAGACCGCCGCCAACAAGGATTATTTTTTTCATTATTAACCTTCCCTTGATAATTTATTTGTTGCGAGTTCTGTCATTTGTTTTTGATAAAACTCAAGTAATTCTATTTGTGTTTCTGGTGGGGTTACTTTTATATCTTTGGCTGTTTCCGCAAGTTCTTTACACGCTTGCGCTAATGCAAGGCAGCCTTTTTCGTAATTTGATGTCGCTTTAAATTGAATAGCTTGAGGCAGTGGTGGACCTGCATTACGGCCCGCTGTTCCAGACGGTAAAGTCATAATATGCACTGATAAAGGTCTTAAAATACCTGTCATTAAATCTATAGCGGCATTCATTAATCGTGATCGACGCATGCTTCCTTTTGAAGTTTGTGCAAAATGTTGCATCATCATTTTAAACATCAGTTCATGACAACCTTGATAAAGCGTCATTAAAGCTCTGGCATTCGGGTTTGTAACAACATTGCATCCTGCTCGCTGACTTATCACAGGGTTTTTTAAAACGGGGTAAGCAGGTTCAAAAGGGATATCGCTAAGAGTGAGGTTTTTAGATATAGATCTTAAGCGATTAAAATGGCTATGTTCAAATTGTGGAGAATCAGCACTAGCGCCTTCACCTTGCTCGGTAACAAAGTCGATCGCAAATAATGCAGTCTCTTTATCATAAACTTCAAACTGATAATTAGGATAAGCACGGTTTATTATTTCGTTTAAAAATAAGTGATGTTCACCACCTTGCTTATTCATGTCTTGAGTATATAAGTCAGGTATTTCGGTGATAGCAATACGAATTTCGTTATAAAAATCGGCTATCGACTTACCAACAGAAGGAAAGAAATGAGGCCATTCAAAGCGGACAAACTTAGCAATAATATGCTCTGAAAAAGGCTCAAAAGAAAATTCAGTATCTAAGCCAAACTTCTCTTTGGCGGCTTGTGCAAAAACAGGTTCGCCAGGGTAGAAAGACTCACCTAGAGACATCAAGATATTATTGATGACCAAATAATGTATCATTTCTTCATGGGCGATCTCTAAAATAGCACCTCGCCAACCACTGTTTTTTCGCCTTTCCTTTGAACCGTTAACTAACTCTAACTGAGCTTGTGTCCAACGTTTTGATTTTACGTATTGCTCTCCAGCAGCATAGGTAGGTAACGAATAGGCGCTATAAAGGTATTGCAACATAATCGATAACTCTAAATCTACCGCATCACGTAGCTTAGTTATTAACTGTTCTTTATTTTTAATACTACCTTGTGCATAAAACTGGGGCTCTAATGGCGGTAGCTCTTTAGGCATTGCTGATTGCTCAACATTACTTAAATATTTCAGAAATAAATGTGACTTAACCGAGGACATTTCTCTAGTACTAGGCATGTAATAACTTTTGTCGCGGTTTTTAGGATCACACATTTGCCACATTAAACGGGCATAAGTCTCACATTTACACTTATCGGCCATACTGAATACTTTGTCAGCCATAAAAGGATAAAGTAGTTCGTAATAGCCCATTACATTATGGTAAAGGAAATCATAATCTACATTTTCATCTGCGACATCGAGTAAAGCCCAATCATCACTGAGTATGCGAACTTGTACTGGGCTATGGTGCTCACCTAAGAACAATTCACCGCTACCAGGCGCTAAGCTTTCAATATTGAGTTGACCTCTACCACTTTTATCAGTTTCGATATAAACATCACACCGTAAATTTTTAGGCGTTGTTATATTAGGAATTAATTTATTAATAGGGTGGGGTTTACCTCTGAAATAACTAAATACATCGATAGCTTGTGTACTTTTATAATCAGATTTAGGATTTGCCGATTCAATTGCGATGATGTGCTGTTCAGCTTGTATGTGCCAATCAGTTTCATGCCAGTTGTGCTGATTTGACTGTAAACTGAGTGATTGCGTTTCTAGTTGCACATCATTAACGAGTAAAGGCACATCAAATACACCAGTACTGTTATTGCCTTGTTGGTATACTGATTCAGGTAAAACAGCGAGCGTTTTTCCTGAATCTGATTTTAATATTAAATCACCAAGAGCGGCTTTATGGGTTAGTTTTGGCGGCATACCACTTTGAACTGGCAACGCCTCAGCATAACTTTGATATGGAATGCTAATGGGCATATTAAAACTGACCCAATTACCCTTTATTTTTACCGCTATTGGTGAAAATTGAGAGGCATCATCTGGTTGTAGGATCCTGCCAGTAGGGCTGGTTGCCATATCTTGTTTACGCCACACACTGATAGTGCCCTGTAAATCACAAAATACGGGGGTATCTGGTTGGCTGGGGGGAGATAAATTAGAAATACAGTACTGAACTGTTAAGCCTAGTACCTCAGGATCTTCAAGTGTAATCTTTAACTGCTCTAAGAATGCTGAATCAATATTAAGCTGATTAAATATAAAGTTTTCATTGTCTTTACTCACTGAAAATTGAAATAACCTTGCTTCAGCCATTTCGTCTTGCATGAAATGTTTTGGCTTATTAACAATGTACCCTGGGTTTAGCCAGCGCACACCGTGAGTGCAATCTATATCTGAAGATAATATATGCGCGGTATTCGCACTCGCATCTCCATCACTAATCGTTAATTGCCCAGCATATATTAATGCCGAATCTCGCCGAGTTGGATCGTTATCAACCCACCGAGCACGATTAAAAGATGTCCTTAAATACTCATTATAATGACCCCATAATGTCAATTTACTACCTACCAGTGGATCATCTGTTTGGTAACAGCCATGTTTTAATTGAACCGACGTGACAAAAGTATTCTCCCAAGAAAAATGGTTATTACCTATCATGTTATAACCAGTTACATGATTAAATTGTCCTGCTTTATCTTCTTGACCTTGTGCATTGAATTTAGGTTCAAAAGATTTTAAATATTCATGACATTTACTTGGATGTTGTTTTAAATCAAAAGCTGCACCATTTTGTAAAACAGTATTTGTTGCTATATCGAGTGTATTATTGATATTTCTGTTTGCTGTTGGCACGTTAACACGCGCCACACCTTTAAAATGAACTCGTGGAAAATCGAGAATACTCATTTTATGTAATTTCCTATTTTTATCATTTTCTTTAACTTTTATTCATGATTATCGGTCATGCTTTCTTCTTCAGCTTCAATCCGTTTTAGAAGTTTTAAGGCCGCACTTTTACCAGCCATAATGCCTCCTTCCATCCAGCCACAGTGGGGTGTATAAGCATCAGAAGCGGAAATTATTTTACTTTTTTTGTGTACAAAACTCAGAGGGTGGGTTGGACTACACTCTTTGGAAAATTCAACACCATGTATCCAATATTTATGAGTCTGTTCAATTGGATCTGGAATTTGATCTATGTGGCACTGAATTGCTTCAGCCATTAATTCTTTTACTGTTTTTAAGTAATGCTCTTCGCCATGTTGACTGGTTTCTTGCCAGAAATTAGCGTATTCACTATCAGTGTAAAAAAAGATGTATCTATTATCTTTAAAGTACAGCTTTCGTATTGGGTTATTGGTGATGATGACATGATCAGTTAATGATAATTCTTGCCACCATGGTGTATCGTAGAAAAGAAAACCTTTGAAGAGAGGAATAGAACCATAAGTATAATGGGTCCAATCTTGCGGAAAGTTACAATTGAGCCTGCTCATTGCTGTTGGTGGCAATGTGACGATCATATCCCCTTGGGTTACTCTAATGATCTCATCATTACTATTTTTTAAAGTTAAAGCCGGTTTTTTTGTATGGGTATCAATTGTAATAAGCTCATAATCAAAATGAAACTCAACACCTAATTCAACTGCTTTTTTATATAAGATTTGAGGTAAAGTGCAAAATCCGGCCTTAAGGTTTCGCCATGTATATCCCGCGTTATCAGAGAACCCTTGGATCTCAGGGTGCTTTTCAATAATATCGTAAGCAATATTGGGGGTGATAAATGGCAAGGATAAAGAATCATATCCAAGCGCATTAATAATATCTTTACTTTGTTCTTCACCTAAATAAGAGGTTAAAAAATCCAAAAAGGATTCATCTTTGTGTTCAGCACACAAAGGCTTTAATTTGTTTAAAATCTCCTTTAATTCACTATGAAGCTCTTGTGGTCGTGTTAATTGTGTAAAAGGAAAACTTTCATGTTCAATATTAAAATGTGCTATCAATTCATTAATATTTTTATGAAGTTGTGGTGAAAATCGACCTGCCCCAAGATCAATAAACTGTTCTTGAACTTTAATTGCATGCGCTCTGCCGCCGACACGTTTTTTATGTTCAAAAACTTTAATTACTTTTTTGCTACCTAAATGGAAATTAGCGAGCGTAAGCGCGCACATAATCCCTGAAACTCCAGCCCCTACAATGGATATAGTATTTTCTTGATTCGACATATGTCATGTTCCCTGAAAAATTTTAAATGGCTTGTTGTTTACCCCTGTAAAATACAAGACCCCAAAAGAGGTACTCGTGTAAACGAATGTAAATTAACACATGTTCCTATAATAGGGAATAGAGAGGTGTAATTAGTACTATTTTTGTATCTTTATATAAAAGAGATTATTGAGTATTAAAACTAAGGTACTTTTTTGACTATATAAATAAGTTTATTAGCCTGAACTTTAAAGTTATTTAAATATATCTATCCTGAATTAATATTAATGTTACATCGGATTTTAAATATTTATTGCATTGTTTTTTATTGTGTTTTTTATTGTGCTTTTTATTGTTATGAGTTGATATTGCGGCGTTTAACAATGAAGGTTGTATAAGAAGTGAAGGTGTTATTTCATTAAAAGATCTCGATTGCCTTAAACAAAAGACAATCGAGAAAAGGAGTATTTTTATAAATGTGGGAATATGAATCTTTTATGACGATCTAGTATTTCGTTACTTTTGTTAGTTTATTTAAATGAAATAAAGAAAAAGAAACTGCAAATAGCCCTCCTGCTAAATCGGCGATAGGAAATGCAAACCAAACGCCTTGTTCGCCAATCAGACTTGGTAAAAAGTACATCAATGGTAAAAGTAATACATAGGTTCTAGCTGCATCTAATAATGTTGCCGGTAAAGCTCGACCTAAACCTTGAAATAGTCCACTAGACATCATACAAAAACTCGCTGTAATGAATCCAGCAAAACAAATTGGTGCTAGCTCACTACCAAGTTCAATAACCTCTATATCACCTGTAAACATGGTAAGTAACCAGTCTGAATTGAAGCATAAGATGAATGTTACAATTGCGCCCCAAATAGTACTCGTTGCAATAGCGACTAAGTAAGCCTGTTTTACCCTATGGTATTTACCTGCGCCATAGTTATATCCAGATAAGGTTTGCAGGGCAACCATCATGCCTATTATTGGTAAAAACAAGAACATAAAGCACCTTATTAATATGCCATGTGCAGCGATTAACGGCTCTGATACACCTATAAATACAGTTGAAATAGAATAAACGGTTACTGCAAGCGTCACTGAAAAACCACCGTGGGATAATAATACAGGCAATCCTAAACCTAATATTTTTAGGTGAAACTTTATTGGGCTAATAAGCTTACTCCAGCTAAATCTTACCGCGCTTTCCCCTTTTTTCTGTAATTGCATAGCCATTAATAAACCTAGAGTAATTGCAATTATCGTTGCCCAAGCAGCACCAGCTATACCCCATTCAAATATAAATATAAACAAAGCATCTAAAATGATGTTGAGAATTGAAGCTGTTGATAGTACCTGCATCATCGCTTTTGGATTTCCTGAAGCGCGAAATCCCTCGGTTATTTGGTTGCTAATGAAACCAATCACCCAAAATATAATGATAGGGGTAATGTAGCTATTAGCTTCAAAGCGTAATGCAACAGGAACTGCCAATAATTCATAAATAGCATCTCGCGTTATATAAATTAATAGGCAAAAAATAAGCGCGCTTATGACAGCCAATAAAAATGAAGTTGAAAAAACAGTATCAGCATCTTGCTGTCTTTTTGCACCTAAATAACGCGCAACAACAGAGGCCATTCCACTACCTATCATAGTGCTAATTGAGATTAAAAACATTTGAATTGGAAATACAGCAGAAACAGCTCCCATGGCATTAGCTCCAATCCCTTGAGAAATAAATAAAGCATCTACAAAACTATACATACCATTGATTAGCATTCCCAAAATAGCTGGAATAGCTAGAAAACTGAATTGTTTAAAAACAGTGTCTGTTAATAAAGGAGACTGCAATTGTTCTGGCTGATCTTCAAGCTCTAAGGTGTTAGTGGTCATTCTGTACCTAAAATGGTTAATTCAATGTGCGCTAGTTTACTAATAAATGGTTATGGTTTTGTATCACCCTTTTTTATGAGGTTTTATATTTGTTGCTTTCACTACATAAAAATAAACATGCAAAAATGTTTGTTAAACTTGAGCGGGAGACTGATAAAAACTTAAGAATTGGGTATCTATTAATTTTTACATCTTTAATTTAGTGTAAATATTTCCAACCACCGCATTTTTTATTCTACTTTGGACTCTTGTTTACATTTATTTACAAAGCATGGTGAGGGATATATGTTCTTTTCATGTTTTTTTTGTAAACAAGTTGTTTTATTAATCATTTATTTACTTGTTCTCATTATTTTTTATTACTTTTAAGTAATTTTTAGAGATACCTTATTCTTTTTTTATACAGTAAACCTGTTATTTGAAATAAATACCTACCTTTTAAAATTATTCATCGCACTACATTTATTTAACACTCGTAATTGTTTTTTATAGGCTTATATTTTTATGTTTAATCTGTAAAAGTGATTTTTTATATAATATACCGTGAATTTTAATGATGTTTAATCGATTTTATATTCATATAGCTGCAAGGATATGAAGTGTATTAAAGGCCTATTTTCAAAAGTGTAATCGGGATATTGTTTTATTTATGGTCTTTTTTTGTATTGTAAATAGTCTGTAATAAATATGGTTGCAGTCTTCTTGTGCCCAAATTTGTATTGTGTAATTTTTTGTTACAAAATCCTCAGCCTTAGAAATTGGAGGTGAATTAATTTCCAATAATTGAAGTAACTTCATATGGAAAGCTTGCAGTAACTAAAGTAAAAGCGAGCTTATAAAATGTGAATCTAAAATTAAAAACGAATTATTTAACCAGAAAAGTAATTGATTAGGTTATGAATGTTCAACCTGTTTTTATACTGAGCCACTAACGAAATGTAATTTTTACCAAGTTGATTTCTAAATTGTTTTTTATGGGATTGGAGTTAGAAAGTGAATAAGGTCTATATGGCTAGTTATTCAGTTAAAGCACTAGGTTTAAAAGTTTTTAACTTAAGCCAGGAATGTTTTTTGGATAATAATATTAAGGTTGTCATGTCATCGCAGTATCAACCTAGCTGTATGATTAACGTATTTAAAAGTGGCAGTTTAATTGCCAAAACCGAAGTAGAGCTGGATGCGATTACTTTTAGTTATATTAATGAAGTTAGTGAATTAAATCTTAATAAATATATTTCAAAATTAGAATTAATTGATAGTAATTTTTTATTAACTATCAATCAAAACTGTTCATGTATTAATAAACAAACCTCTAGAAAAATAACAAATATAGAGCCGATAGGCTTTATTCAAAGTTATATATGAATGGGTGCTTCATGGATAAGATAAAAGTAAAACTCAAAGATGACTCAAGTTTTGAACTTACAAATATGCAATCTGAATTTATTTATAGTTTGTTATTTAAAGAAGTAAAAAATAAATATGGTACAGAACGATGTGAACAAATAGTAGAAGCATTTAATAATGATAGATTTTCAATTTTAAAGTGCTTTATTTCATTATTAGCTTAAGGGGAATTAAGTGGACAAATTAATAACGCAGTTAGCTCAAGTAAATAGTGCTGCAGATAAATACATCGCACAACATGCAACTCATGGTCGTTTTGTGGGCACTAAAGAGCAAATAATGAATCAATTAATAAGTTTGATGAAGGTAAACGCTATTAATAGCAACCAACGAAATACAAGTAATTTTGATGATATTTATGAATTAATTAGTGAATAAATTAACTTTTACTGTGTAGATTTCCCGTCCAAACCTCTGTAAAGAGGTTTTTTATTTACAAGGAGTTGTTATGAAAATATTGATTGTTGGTGCTGGAATAGCTGGTTTGACTATGTATAGAAAGCTATTAAATACAGATCATATAGTGGACTTGGTGGAAAGTAGAGAATCAGTAAAAAATGAAGGGGCAGGGATATGTTTACCTGCCAATGCTATACAGGCACTTGATAAATTAGGTTTGAAATCAGCCATAGTTAATCATGCTTATAAAGTGACACAAATTCGTTATGAAACATCACAGCGTAAGCTTTTAAGTAAATCAAGTTTATTACAGCCTCCTTTTGATTGTGAATCTTTTTTTGCGCTGCCTAAAGTGACGCTTAGCAAAGTTTTAATGTCAGGCATTGAAAGAAAAATTCAGTTTAATACCAGCGTAGAGAAAATAATATCAGCTTATGAATTAGCGCATGTGACTTTTAGTGATGGTTCACAAAAAGTATATGACTTAGTTATAGGTGCAGATGGCATTAATTCTTCTGTTAGGAATATGGTTTTTAATCAAACGGATTTACTCGATTTAGGCGTGAGTAATTGGCGGTTTTGTATTGATGCCAAAGATCATACTGAAGTACCCAGTTATTTGGTGGGTAAGTCAGATGCATTTATGTTTTATCCCATCGCAGATAATAAAATTTATTGTTATGGGCAAATATCCGATTCAGAAAATAAATATAAGAATATTGATAGTAAATCAGCACTTAAAGATGTGTTTTTAAATTATCACCCAAGTGTGATTAATGCGATAAATGATGCCGAAAAGATCATCTTTGGACGTTTAAAGTCAGTTAAATCTAGAGAGATTTATAAAAATAATGTCGTTTTGATCGGTGACGCTATGCATGGTTGCCCTCCATCTTTACAACAAGGAGTCGCGCTCGCATTAGAAGATGTCATTATTTTAGGCGATTTAATAGAAAAAGAAAAACAGCTGTTTGATGTGCTCAATAAATTTAAAGCACGCCGAATAGAGCGCATTAGCTGGGTCATCGATACATCAAATAAAATCATTCGTTTAGCAGAAATGGGTAAGTCTGTATCTGGCCGATTTATCCGAAATATGATTATCAAACTTACCGGCCCACAGAATGTGATTGGCTGGCGTAAGCTACTTAAAAATAAAGTTATTTAATATGTACTTAGGAGTTTAGGGTGGAGTTAACCCAAATATTATCAAAATATAAAGGCCGCACACTTAAAGAAGAAGAGCTAAGTCATTATGTTAATTGGGCTATGGATTATTTTCATGATGAAAATCACGTAACAGATCCTTATCTTACAATGACGCTTAATTTAGATTTAACTCAAGCGAGAAGTGTATATGAAAATAGTTATAAAGCTGTTGAGGGCGCTTCATTTCAAGCTTATTTAGTATGGAATCTCTCTAGAGCTTTACAGAAAGAGTGGACTTTTAGTACGCGAAATATTGATGGCACTTGGTACTTATTTACTAACCTACCTATTTTTACACCTATCGCAGTTGGTGGTGATTTACGTTTTAAAGATGTCATTATTGAAAATTCAACAGAGCTTTCTTGGCAAGAGTTTGCTCAGGCATATAGAAATGAAATAAATAATGAAAATGCGCAGTTAGAAATTTTGCCTCAAAAAGTGTGGGCTTTATGTCCATTCATTGGCAACTTACCTAATATGAACTTTACATCTTTTCAAGTGCATCGAAATAGACTTAAAACTGGGCGCCCTTTATTTTATTTTGGAAAAAGAGTGCAAACAGCTGATTCATTATTTGTTCCTTTGAGTATTAGTATTGACCACGCAAATGCTGATCCTTTTGTTTTAGATAGATTAATATCTAGTTTTCAAAGTTACCTTTGTAATAATATCCATTAAATACAGTTCCCCTCCCTAGGGTGCTGTAAACTATTAGCAGCACTCTATTTTTATTATGTTTTTGGTTATTTATGAATAATGTTGTATCAATTGCTTTATTGACCGTTTTTGTCTCTTTCACTTCATACATATTTGATTTTACTTGGTTAGAACTAGGTGCGAATTTAAGTGATTTTAGTTGGGTTATTAACTTAACATCAGGCAGTGGTTCGCTAATGGTGATTGCCTGTTTGGCTTTAGTATTAACGGGTTTATATACCCAAAATAAAAAACATTATTTTAAAACTTTAGCTAGATTCCTCTGTTTTATTTTAATACTGATTGTTTGTGTATTGAGCTTAAAAAGTTCAGTTGAGGTGAAGCGCCCTTTTCAGGTTTTATTATCAGAGCAAAGTATGAGTTGCAGTAAAGTGGAAGCTGTTAAATGCGTTAAGCCAATTAATATAGCAAATTGGCAAAAATCACACTGGGAGAATGAATCACGATTTTCATTGCCATCAGGTCATGCCGCATTCACTTTTTTTATCACCACTTTCTTTAGCTTATTACTTTATAAGAACGGATATAAAATATTAACTCTTGGTTTATTTTCATGGGCTGTATTGGTTTCTTATTCTAGATTATTAATAGGAATGCATTGGCCGCTAGATATATTAATAGGTGCTGTTATGGGGATTGTTTTTGGTTATTTAAGTTTCATACCAAGTAACTTTAAATTAAGACCTTAAATTGATGACATTAAAAATTGGATAGGCTGCATTTATGCAGTTTTTTGTATTGGCTCTTTTTATTACGATTTCAAGCATAACCTACAGTTTATTACTTACCCGTACTTACACGCACTTACAAACGCTTACCCTAAATACAGCTTAATTATGGATAATTAAGGCCTATTAAAAACAAACATTATTACCTGAGCATATTTGAAATTTTTTCATTCATGTCAAATGTAATAGGCGCTGATTCTTTCTTGATGGATACAAAAATGAAAAAAAAACTATTAGTAACTTCCTTTATTGTTTGTTTAACAGCATGTAATGATAAAAAAGATGAGAGCACTACAGCGATTACGCCAACTAACCCAGGGCCTACAGAGTTAGCGACTGAGTTAGATGAAACACTGCTAAAACAAATTAAAAAAACCATGGATTTGGTTGAAGCAGATAAGTTATGGCAAGGATATGACTATAAATCAGTACCACAATATTTTATTCGTAGAGAAAACAATAACCCAGTTACTGCATTTGTAATTAACCCACAATCTAATATCGAGCATGCAATAAAACTTGGTGATAATGAATCACATGGACTAAATGTAGTACAACTAGAAGAAAGCATGATTAACGCAGTTGATAAACTAAAGGCCGGTAACGATTTATATGATTATGATTTTAAGATCGATGGCAAAGAATATTACATTCAAGCTTACACTAAAAATAGTGTCGACATTAAAAACCCGATGATTACGAGTGCATTTTCTTTGGCTGTGCATGAAGTTTTTCATGCATACCAAGGCAAAAACTTTAAAAGTCCAACTCATTACGAACAGTTAGCTTTTGATAAATTCGATACTTACCCTCTTACTGATGAATTAGTATCGTTACAGCTTATGTTAATGGAGTTATTAAAAGGCTTTCCTGAAGAGAGCATCACTCAACCCGCAGCTAAAGAGGCGCTTAAAAAGTATTATGTAATAATTAACGAAATGCTAAAACTTGATCCTACAGCTCATAGTGGTTATAAAACTGGATTGATATATAAGCATGGTTTAGGACAAGAGCTTTTTGAAGGAAGTGCATTATATATTGACCAAATGGTAAGCCGAAAGGTATTAGCGATAACTAGTGAAAATAAATTTATTTATAGCGCGCCTTTTAAGATGGATCAAGCCATTGACGGTTATGTACCTTTGACGACAAAGAAAGATGTAATAGATTATTTTGCATTTAACGTTTTTTATTATACTGGCTCAAGTGCGATATGGCTGTTGCAGCGAGCAGGATATGATATAAAAAATTTAGAACAAGGTATTTATCCGTTTGATGCAGCTAAGGGATACTTAGCATTATCTGAAGTAGAAGAAATAAACTTACTTTCAGAATTAAAATTAGATGCTAGATGGCCAAAAGCCATGGTCGCTGCGAAGCGCTATAATGCTATAGATTAGTTCGAATTTATAAAGATCTATTTTGTTTTTGGAGATGACCTTTAAGATACATTTTACTTAAAGGTCATCTATTTAAAAATAAGCTCCAATTGATAATAAATACGTGTTTCAAGCGCTATTTTTAAAGGAATTGCGCCTTTTTTGCGTATTCAGCGACTTGTGGGGTTTATTGGTAATGTTTTTATATATATTGAATTTGGTCTCGATAGTTTATCTATATACTCTTGTTATAGACATCAAAGGTTTTTGATATCCCTAAATAACTTGTTGTTTTTTGCGAGTATTTAAAGTCCTCAACCTTATTAAATGTGTCTTATTTATCTCCATCTAATCAATTAAAACGCTGAACCTTTTTAAGTTTGTTCTCAATATCAAATGAGGCAATCGTATTTCCATTTTAGTAAATACTTGTATGGTCTAAAAAGGTTCGCTTCTTTAGTTGTAACCTATAAGGTTCGATTGTCCCCAACTTTTGATTATCGGTAAATTTGAGTCCTAAATTAAAAGTAAGATTATTGAAAATTAAGCTAATTTTCGAAAATAAATTTTTCGATCACTGAGGCTTCAGCGAGTTGTTTTTGATAAAAATCTGCTGGCTGTTGTAATAATATAAATTGTCTCCGAAGGAAATACTGAGGTTTCACTTCAATAACATTAACGATTATTTTTGTCTTCAGTAATTTTATTTATCTTCATTTATAAAAAATTGGTTATGCAAGTTCGAAAGATTTTCATGATTTTCATGATTTTCTTTTTCTTAAACTATACTTATTTTTTAAGTTTTAAAATCGGCTATTATTTGTGCGGTTTATTATTGGTATTTTTTTTCTATGTTTATTATTTAAATTCGATTCTTCGGATGCGTCTCATAAAGAAGTCGTAGTTCTGCCTTTGAATGCTTGGGCAAGTCAGCGTGTTTTAACAAAAGTAGTTGCTCAAAAGATAGAAAGCTTAGGTTATAAAGTTAAGTTTGTTGAAATAGGTTCTACGGATCAGTGGGTCGCTTTGAGAAAGGGCCTAATTCATTTACAAGTAGAGGTTTGGCAAAGTGAGCATACAGGGCCCTTTAGAACTTATGTAAAAAAAGGTTTTATTGTTGATGTTGGTAGTCATCAAGCTATTGGTCGGGAAGATTGGTGGTATCCAGAGTATGTAGAAAAAAGCTGTAGTGGATTACCAGATTGGCGCGCATTAAATAATTGTGCAAGTATTTTTAATATTGATAACAACGCTGAAAAAGGAATTTTTTATACCGGACCATGGAATTATCGCGATGCTGATTTAATTAGGGCGCTTAAATTAAACTTCACTATAGAAAGGTTAAAAGATGCAAATATGATTTGGCAAAAATTAAAACAAGCACAAGAATCAAATCAACCTATCGTTATACTTAACTGGACACCTAATTGGATTGATGTGCGTATAAAAGGCAAGTTTGTTGAATTTCCTGAGTATGAAGAGGCGTGTGAATTAGATCCTACTTGGGGTCAAAATAAAAAAATGCTTCATGATTGTGGCAATACAAAAAGCACATTATTAAAAAAAGCAGCTTGGCCTGGACTTGAATCAAAATTACCCTGCATCTATGCACTTCTCAAAAAAATTAGTTTTACCAACGACATGATTTCAGAAGCATCTGCTTTAGTTTCTGCTGATGGTTTTTCTGAGGAGCAATCTGTAGCGCTGTGGCTAAAAAAATATGCAAAACATAATCAGCAATGGTTAGATTTTCAATGTTCCGAGTTTGATCAATAAATTGAGTGAGAGATCAATTTTGATCTTACCATTTGCACTATATTAAAAAGGATCTTTGTATTTCTAATCAGAAACTGGAAATTGAAAGCCTTGCTCAATAATGAAACTAAATCTGTTCTAATTTTAAACTTTAAATATATGATTTATCTTGGTTTTTATTTTCTGTTTTATTAATTATTAAGGTGTATTTTATTGGTTTCATTTACATATTAACGTATTTAACAATTTTGCAACTCTGATTTTTGGTGTTCTAGTTGATTGGTTTACACTTTGTTAATCTATTAGAGGTTTATTTGAACGCGCTTGGTTTTGAGGTAAATATTAAGGTTTTAGTTTTTATGTTTTTTATTTAAACACTTTTTATATTGGATGCTCTCAATTTTTCTATAAAAAGATGATTTATGAGGTGAAAATAAGGATCTTTAAAGCTTTTAAAACCCGCGTGCATGAGTGAATTAAACGATAGAACGATAGCGTTTTTATTGCTTCTATTGACTGAATCACACTGTTTTATTCTTTATTTCGACTATAGTTAATTGGACAAAACTTCTCGTTTTAGGCGTGATTATGAATGAGCAAAATAAAACAGGATTTAAATGGTTAATGGGGCTGTTAACTTTTCTGTTGTTGTTTCTAATATTGCTCTCTGATGAGCTATCTTTATTCCAGACTTGGTTTTTTACATTAACTATTTGGACTATTTTTTTACTCTTTGCAGCTCTAAAACCTTATATATTGTTTAAAAGAAATAGGGTCTCTTAGCTTATGGATAAACGTTCCATCTGTTTTATTTTGATAGCACTACTTTTTGCAAAACCACTGTTCGCTATACCGCAGGAAATTTTCACGGATGTAAATTTACCTATGATGAATTTCACTCCGGAGTCTGGTTTAAGTCAGGTGACAGTAAATGCGATTACGCAAGATAAAACAGGGTTTATGTGGTTTGGTACACAAACGGGTTTAAATCGTTTTGATGGTTATGAGTTTGTGCAGTATAGAGCTACACCAGCTTCAAAAAATCATTTAGCGGGTAATTTTATTACAGCACTACAAAGTTGTGATGAGGAACATTTATGGATAGGCACTACGAGTGGATTGAGTTTATATGATATAAATACAGGTTTATTTCGTTCGTTTATAAAAGGTTTTAACCCGACGATTCCTTCAGATAATGTACAAAAAATAGTGTGTTCAGAAAAATATGTTTTTGTAGGAACACAAGCTAATGGTTCATATAAAATTAGTTTGGATGATTTTACAGTATCAATTATTAATGGCACTGAGAACTTAAAAATACTCGATATAAAACTATCTTTAAATCATGTTTTTATCGCAAGTGATGAGGGACTTTTTTCTGTTGATCGTACAACGTATAAATTAAAAAAGCATACAAATGAAGCATTAAATTCAATCGCAATACTAGAAGATTTTATAGCTGTGGGTCGAAATGATGCATGGCTAGAGTATTATAAAATAAATGGCTCTAATCTAGATTTAAAGTGGCGGCATTCGTTAACTGAAAACGATAAAAACACAATCAAAGTTGCAATAAAACAGAGTAATATGATTTATATTGGTACAAATTTAGGGGTTTCAATATTTGATACAAAAGGTCAACTTCTCGAAACTTATCAACATAATGACTTAATATCAGATAGCCTAGCCGATGATATTGTATTGTCTTTATTTATTGATAATAACCTTGGCCTTTGGATTGGAACAAATTCTGGAGGAGTGAGTTATTTCTCAAAAGAATTAAAAAAGTTTGGACATATTAATCAACAAAACTATCAAGAAAGTCCTATCGACCATGTAGATATCAGAGCTTTTTCTTCAGATAGTAAAGGACAACTCTGGTTTGCTACAACA
Organism: Pseudoalteromonas sp. C2R02; assembly: GCF_018860845.1. Lineage (NCBI taxonomy): Bacteria > Pseudomonadati > Pseudomonadota > Gammaproteobacteria > Alteromonadales > Pseudoalteromonadaceae > Pseudoalteromonas > Pseudoalteromonas sp. C2R02. Next base: position 119,487 of record NZ_JAHKQC010000041.1, read on the forward strand.
AAGGGAGCTTATGTTTTTATTGATGAGCAATTTATTAAAGCTGATATCTTATATGAACAATTAAAGCCATTTGAGAATGCTTTCATTACTAACTTTTTTATAAATGGTGATGATATCTGGTTTACAAGCAGAGGAAATGGTATTGCTAGATTTAATATTAACACCAATGAGTTTGAACAATACTCTTCAAAATTTAACAATTCACCTGCAGTATCTGTAAATGATTTAGTTCTATATGGTCGCGACATTATTGCTAGCTCTAGAGGTTATGGCTTGTTGCGCTATGACGAACATAAAAATATGTTTGTTGGGTATTTGAATGATAAAAATAATATATCGATGGATACGACAGACCTTTTGGTTAAAGATGATTCTCTTTGGTTTGGTTCTGTAGGTGCCGGGTTATTTAAATATCGTAATAATCGTTTAGAACAATTAAATACATCAAGTGGGTTATTATCAGATATCGTATTTTCGTTAGCATTCGACAATAAAGGTCGAATTTGGAGTACCAGTGAGGTAGGTATTAATGTTGTAAATGATAATTTAAAAATAATTGAATCTTTAAATCAAAAAAAAGGCCTTAGTAACGAATCTGTTTGGAGTATTGTTTTTGATGATATAAATAGCATGTGGGTAGGCACTAGTGGTGGTTTAGCACGTATCAATGTAGATACTTATGAAATTGATAATTATAGTGCTCTCGAAGGTGCACAAAGTGCAGAATTTAATTTTGGCGCAGCTTGGAAGTCGAATGAAGGGAGGATTTTTTTAGGAGGAACCAATGGCTTTAACCAATTTTTACCTAGTGAAATAGTTGAAGTGACGCATAAACCTAATTTATTACTGAATACTATTTCTATTTTAGGGGAAGAAATTACTCCTCAAAACTCACCAGAATTAATTAAATTTCAACCTCATTTGGTGAAAGAAATTACATTAAATTACGATCAAGATATTATGTCATTTAACTATGTTGTTTTAGCTTTCTCTAATCACCAACAGATGTCATATTTTTACAGAATCATTGGCTTATCAGACAATTGGATGTCTTTAGACAATAATAGTAGGCAAGTAAATTTAATTAAACCTCCGCCAGGTAGTTATCAAGTAGAAGTTTATGCTTTAGATCAGCATGGTAATAAATCAAATATACATCAATTAAATATTGAATTATTAGCACCTTGGTGGTGGAGTTCAATCAGTCAAGTTGTTTATATATTTTTAGTTACTAGCACAATAATATTAATATTTTTATATCGGTACTGGGTATACAAGCAAGTTATTAAAGATAACCTTGTTATGGCTGAACTCAAGCAAAGGTTGGAACTCTCATTATGGGCCAGTGGTGATGAACTTTGGGATTGGGATTTAATCAAGAATAAAATACGTCGTTATACAGTTGAATCTCGTATTGATTATGGTGAAGGACAAAATGGTGAAAGTATTGATTTTATTCATATTGAAGATAGAGATGCACTGCATAAAAAAATAGATGCCTGCTTAAATCAAGGTGTTGATAGTTATGAGTTAGCAGTGCGAGTTAAAGATTTTTTTGGTAATTGGTGTTGGGTATTAGATAGAGGTAAAGTTGTTGCTAGAAATTCACAAGGAAAAGTCACTCGTATTGCAGGTTCAATGAGAGATATCGCTGCCCTCAAACAGCATGAAGATTCTTTACAAGACTTAAATGACAAATTAGAGCAAAAAGTGGCGTTAAGAACAGCTGAAATATCTAAAAAAAACGAAGCGTTAAAAAGTGCAATGTCTCAATTAGAGATAGCGCAAGAAGAGTTAGTAGAAAGTGAAAAAATGGCTTCTTTAGGTAATTTAGTTGCGGGAATTTCTCATGAAATAAATACACCATTAGGAATTGCAATGACAGCAATTACCCATAATCAAGATTGTTTGATCGAAATGGAACAAAAATTAGATAATAAAAGCTTAACTCAAGATGACTTAATAAATTCTAATAATAATCAAAAAGAAGGTTATAGGTTAATTTTAAAAAATTTAGATCGCGCAAATCATTTAATCGCTAGTTTTAAACAAGTTGCTGTTGATCAAAACTCTGAAACTCAGAGGGAAGTGAATTTAACTGAATATATTCATGAAGTAATGAATTCTGTTAAACCTTTATTTAATAAAAAGGTGATTGGCGTTGTTATCCATGGACCAGAAGCTTTAACTATAAATACATATCCTGGTCCCATTTATCAAGTTATAACGAACTTAGTTAATAATTCTGTTTTACATGCTTTTGAACATTTAGAAAAAGGTGAAATTCGCATTGAAATTAGCATACTTGAAGGGCGTATATGCTTAAATTACTTTGATAATGGTAAAGGTATGGATCTTTATATGCTCAAACATATATTTGACCCTTTTGTTACCAGTAAACGAAATCAAGGTGGCAGTGGCTTAGGAATGAATATTGTTTATAACTTGGTAACTCAAGTATTAAAAGGAGAGATAAAGTGTTTCTCAAGCCCAGAAAGTGGCTTTGAAGTTAAAATCTATTTTCCAGTGAGTATAAACTAATTTTAATACCAGAATATAAGCAGAAAAGCGTTTTATAACCTAACTAGACAATTTTCATTAGATTATAAAACGAGGGGAATTACAGTTATCTCAAGCGGTTATTTTTGTTTTTTATACTGATACAACATGTATAAATGAGCGGCACTCCAACTGAAGTTAGTTGCACCTTGTACTGCACCTGTTTCAGGGTTGTAGTTTTCTCTAATTGGACCATCATCCGCTAGACCCTCAGCACTTTTTAGTAGCTTAGTAACCATCAACTCAGCTTGTTCGTTAAAACCATAATTAGCTAAGGCAATAACACCAAAGTAATACTGATCAAGCCATACTCTACCACGCCAATAAATATCAGCATGATAAGCTGGATTACTTAATGCTGCAGTGCCCAATGGAATCGTGCTATTAAACTCTGTCGCTTGTGACATGACTTTTGCAACTTCAGAGGCTTTACTTGACTCTGCAATGCCAGCCCATAAAGGACTCCAACCTTCAGGACCGCGACCTCTGGCTACTAATAATTCGCCATCACATTGCGTGGCACTACTTTTATCACTGGTAATTTTTATATCGTAATAAAATCCTGTTTTATCATCATAAAAACAGCTGTTAATACGTTTTATTAATGTATTGGCTTGCTGTTTGTATTGATTCGCTGCTTTTTTGTGATTGAGTAAACTAGCCATTTTAGAGAGCAGTTGTTTTTCTTGCGCTAAATAGGTATTTAGCTCCACTGATTCCTGATCGATTGAAAAACCAAGTAGTTCGCCTTTATCGTTTTTATTCTCAAAAAAGCGTACTTGCCAATCGGCTCTGGCTTGTTTTAAGTTGCCTTGGTAATGGGTTTTAGCGTATTGATTTATTTGCTCTGAATTAATAAAACCAAAACGGGCAGCGTTATCCATGCCAGATTCCCAACCTGCGCCATGTTGCGCGCCAATATCTAAATCTGAATATAACCCAGTATCTAAAACTTGTTCGTATAACGCCATGCCTGAGCAGGCATACCAGTTTTTTTCTTGTTTAGTACAGTTAGATAAATCGATCTCTTTAGGGTGTTTATCATATTGCACTTTAAAGGTGATATTACCGTTAGGATTGTTATGTGCTCTATGTTTGGTGGCGCCATACTCAATTAAACCATTTTGATTATGGTCGCGATTGCGATACCACCAATCATGATAGGCAATAAGTTTAGGATACATTTCTTCAATAAATTTGATGTCATTGGTTTGTTGGTAAACTTGCCAGACAGCCCAACTTGCTAAAGGCGGTTTAGTATTACGTTCATTCCAGTTACCGCCTTTTCCGCCACGGACTTTGTCTTTATTATAAAATACAGCATCTATCACCATGCCTGCATCTTGTGGTCGTAGTGCATCATCAGCGTGTATTTGATAATCAAACATTGCACGAATATTGTTTTTTGCGATTTCAGGATTAAAGTTAGCCATAGCATAGGCATGTTTCCAAGTATCCCAAGCCCAGGCACCATTAAACCAACGTGCTGTAACAGAAGGAGACACCATATCGTGTTTAATTTCACCTGCTGCGCTGCGCCAATTACCATTTAAGGTTTCTATGGTTTTAACTGCCAATCTATTATCAATTAGAGTATTTTGATTGCTTAAGCCTAGATCTAAATAGTTTTCCCATCTCAGTTTTGATTGAGATATATAATCTTTTGGCTGGCTTAGTATTTTTGCTACCCGTATTTGTTCTGCTAAGTATTCATCTTGATTGTGCACATAAGATTGCACTGTATAAAGCGTTTCGCTGTTATTTACTGGAACTTTAACTGTGCTGTTACTGGTATAACTTAAATTTGTTTTATCAATTGTCGTATTGGAATCAATAGAGCGTTTAATGCTATAACGTGCTTGATCGGACATCATAATGTTCCAGGTATTGTGTACTTCACTGAAACTGATATCTAAGCCCCGCTCATTGGCGCTAATGTTGCGTTGCCAATTTGGTAATGCTTGTTTTATGGTTTTATTATCATTGTATTTATTAAGTAACTTTCCTTGCCAGCTTAAATCTAACGCTAAATCTTGATGCGTTAAATTTGAGATTTTAGTACTGACAATGGCGCTGCGATCAGTTGCAAATGAAAGCGATAATTCAAGTTTTAAGTCGGACCAAATATAGCTTTGTTTTAAACTACCTGGCAGAGAATTAAGCTGTTTATTCGCTTTTGAAAAGTCATATTTTTTGCCCGAATTTTGATTTGTGATACTAAGTTGCTCTAATGATTCGGCTAAAAATAAACTATATTCTTCGGCAATGATCATAGGACCTGTAAAAGCGCCTAATAAGCTATCTTCATCTGGTAATAAAAATCCATGCCAGCTACCCATATCAAGTAAAGGGCTGAATTTTTGATTGCCATATTTATCATAATCTTTCATTTGTTCTGGCGAACCGAAACGGTTGATCACATCAGCATAAGTAGTATTACTTGCGTTAATTGAACTGCTTAAACTCGCTAAAACGAATAAACTTAAAGCAGGTTTGAATTTTTTAAATGCTTTATTCATTATTGTTTCCTAGCCGCTAGTTCGGTAACACTTTGTGGTTTTATAAAAGGCACTAAGGTGAAACCATAACTGTGATCTTGTGCTTTTATCGTATAAGGCGCATGTACTAAACGACCCCAAGATGTATCACCGCCAACACCCATTTGTTTATGATCTATATTCACTGTCACTAAGTTTCTCATAGGCACTTCAGCACCATGTTTTGAAGTAACGGGTACTAAACCTGAAGCTGATTCTTCGCCATCTTTACCTGCTATAAAATCAATGTCAGCTTGTAGATATGGCCATGCACTCACTGATAAAGGTTTATCACCAACAGCTAATAATCCTGCGCCATTGTTACTTTTTAACGCTAACCAACGTACATCAGTTTTATTGCCGTTTTCTTGTGGGCGAGCATAATGATGGATTTGATCTTTCACTTTGCCTTTATAGGTCGATATTTTTGCTGCACTTTTACGATCTGCATAGGTTTCATGTGGCCCACGGCCAAACCAGCTCATATTTTGATATTCGCCAGGAATAACTAACTGCATACCAAAACGCGGTAAATTAGGTAGATTCTGATTATCAGCTAAATCGAGCGCTGTTTTTACGTGAATTTCACCTTGATGCGAAATAGAATAAACCACTTGATAATTGCCTTTAAAGGCATTGCTGCTGTAGTGGGTATTCACTTCAATGCCCGACTTGTTTGTTTTGCTATTTATGCTATTTAACTTAAGTTTTACGCCTGCGCCTTGCCAAATACTAGCCCATTTTTGCATTTGATTGCCTAGGTCGTTATCTGTTGGTGCACGCCAAAAGTTAGCAACTAAAGGCTGTGTTATTAGCTGATTATTCAAATATTGATATTGTGATAACCAACCGGTTTTTTTATCAAATGTTGCCGATATTAAGTTATTACTAATTGTCAGTAAGTCATTTTTATTGGCTATTGCTAAATTATCAGCAGTTGGGATTGATGGAATATTGGTTTTACTCTGGGTTGCTTTTGCATATTTCACTGGTACTTTAAATTGCTCAAATGCAATTTCATGGCCTTTTTTAAGCAATGGTTTAGTTTTATTTACAACAGCCTTAACAGTCACAAAATACTCTTTATGACTAGCGCTAGGTAGCTTAGGTAAATTTAATTGAACTTGTTGTGTTGTTTCAGGTTTTATATTTGGCATTGCTTGATGGCCAGTTGCAATAACCTCACCGTTAGCCTCTAATTGCCACTGTAAATCGTATTCATTTAAGTTAGTGAAAATAAACTTATTATGAATATTAATCAGACCAGCTTTTATATCTACCACTTTAAAGCCAACCGGTTGGTATACTTTTTTAACTTCAAATAAATGAGGGTGAGGTACGCGATCTGGATTAACTAAACCGTTATTTAAAAAGTTACCATCGCTTGGTAAATCCGGATGAAAATCTTTACCGTATGCCCAATATTTAACGCCTTGCGCATTGGTGTATTCTAAAGATTGATCAACCCAATCCCAAATAAATCCACCTTGTAATACATCGTACTTTTCGATCACATCCCAGTAATCTTGTAGGTTACCAACAGAATTACCCATAGCGTGAGCATATTCAATCATGATCCCTGGGCGGTCATTATTATTTTTAGCGTATTTTTCTAACCTTTCTATGCTTGGATACATAGGCGCAAAAATATCAGTGTAATGTTCTTCACCAGCAGGCTCATATTGCACTGGTCGAGTATCATCATTGTCTTTTAACCATTGGTAAGTGGCTTCAAATACTTTACCTTCACCGGCTTCATTACCTAAAGACCAAATAATAATAGAGGGGTGATTTTTATCTCGCTCAAACATGCGTTGAGTTCTATCTAAATGTGCTGGCAGCCAGCTCATTTCATTACCGATTTGGGTATTTTTATCGATTGCTAATGGGTGAGATTCGATATTAGCTTCATCAATCACATACATGCCGTATTTATCGGTTAACTCATACCAATATGGGTCGTTTGGATAATGGCTAGAGCGTACCGCATTAATGTTGAACTGCTTCATTAAGCGAATATCTTGTTCCATTAACTCTTTTGTTACTACGTGGCCATGTTTCGGTGAAGTTTCGTGACGGTCAACACCGCGAATATAAATGGCTTTGCCATTTACTGTTAATTGACCATTTTTAATTTCGATATGACGAAAGCCGATTTGATCCGTTAAGGACTCAATGACTTCGCCATTTTCATTTTCTAAATTAATTAATAAAGTATATAAATTGGGTGTTTCGGCAGTCCACAATCTTGGTTTATTTAACTTACCATTTAAAGATAATTCATTTTGACCTAGCTTATTTAAACTTAGTTTTTGTGAACCATTTAAAACCACTGTCATATTTTGTGAAGGGTCTAATAACTGATAGCTAGCAGTTAAACTTTTAGCTTGTTTATCAGCATAGTTTTTAACAGTTAAATCGAGCTCAAACTCACCTTGGGTGAAGTCTTTGTTTAAACCAGGCTTCGCGTGAAAGTCAAAAACATGTTGTTTAGGTGTGGCATATAAATATACGTCTCTTTCTATGCCTGAAATTCTTAACATATCTTGGCTTTCTAGGTAGCTTGCATCTGTCCAGCGACGAATTTGAAAAGCTAATAAATTATCTTCTTTTACATATTCGGTTAAATCAAATTCAGCAGGTGTTTTTGAGCCTTGGCTATAACCGATTTTTTTACCATTTAACCAAACATCTAATGAGGATTTTGCGGCACCTACATGTAAAAATACTTGTTTGTTTTTCCAGCTATCTGGTAATTTAAAAGGTTTTCGGTAAGAACCTACTGGGTTGTAATCTTCTGGGGCATCAGGCCAAGTTGTGGTAAATGGGAAGCGTTCATCAAGATAAATGGGGTAACCAAAACCTTCAATCTCCCAGTTACCAGGCACAGGAATTTGCGACCATTGTGAATCATCAAAACCTTTTTTCTCAAATCCCGTTTGTGCATTTTTAGGATCTTTTTGCCAATTAAACTGCCATAAGCCATTTAATAATAAGTAGTTATTGTTTTGGCTTGGTTGGTCTACTAATGCTGCTTGCTCTGATAAATACGGGAATAGTGTGGCGTGGGGTGCTTGTTTGTTTATGGCAAATACTTGGTGGTTTTGCCAATTAGGCTTTTGTTCAGCGAAAACATTAGCTGTGATACCCGCACACACTATTAAAGTAGAGAAAGCAATTTTCATAAGATTACCAGTTTTGTATATTATATAATTAATATGATAAATAGATTTGTATCATAATTAGTCGTCAATCTTCAATAAAAATGCGTGTAAATACTTAAAATTTTTTAGTAGGGTTATTTCAGTGAGCAAAATTACAAGCTTGAGAGATACCTCTTAATAGTGCAGTCACATATTTAATCGGGTAAACTCAAGGCATACTTATCTTATTGATGGACTAACGTTTAGTGTCTGAAAAAATATCTGAAACTTCTAAAGAAATTACCGCGCCGAGAGCAAAAAAGTTATCACATTTAATGACTCACCATGATCACCAAAGAGACGATAGCTACTATTGGATGCGTGATGATGAGCGTCAAGATGAAGAAATACTTGCTCATTTAAAAGCTGAAAATGATTATTGCGATCATGTGTTAGCAGGCCAAAAACCATTAGAAGATAAGATTTTTGAAGAACTTAAAGGTCGTATTGTAAAAGATGACAGTACAGTACCTGTGCGTGATGGTAATTTTTGGTATCACAGCACAGTAAGTGGCGATGATGAATTTGCATGTCACTATAGAACAACCAGTTTTGAAGGCACTGATCAGCTTTTATTGTTAGATGTAAATCAGCTTGCCAGTGATTATGAGTTTTATGAATTGGGCGATATATCAATAAGCGAAAATGATGAGTTGCTAGCATATAGTGAAGATATTGATGGTCGCCGTATTTATACCATACGTTTTAAAGATATTGATACCGGCGAATACTTGGCTGACGTATTAGAAAATACTGAAGGCCAAACTGTTTGGGCTAATGATAATAAAACAGTTTTTTACGTTAAAAAAGACTTAAAAACGTTATTAGGTTTTGAAGTTTATCGCCATAAATTAGGCACTTCACAAGCTGATGATGTTTTAGTTTATCAGGAAAATGATCGTAGCTTTTACATGGGGTTAGGTAAAAGTCGTGATGAGAGTTTAATTTTCATCGATCTAGAATCAACCGAAAGCAGTGATACTTGGATATTAGATGCTAATAATCCTAATGGTGAGTTTACTCAAGTAATCAAACGTGAAGAAAAGCATGAGTTTGATATTAATAAACTAGGTGATGTTTTTTATATCACAACCAATTGGCAGGCTAAAAACTTCAGGTTAATGACTGCTAATAAAGACACGATACATGATAAAAACCAATGGCAAGAACTTATCGCCCATAGAGAAAATATATTATTTGAAGGCGTAGAGTTATTTACTCATTTTATGGTTGTAACAGAGCGAGAACTTGGCCAAATTCGTTTTGTAGTTTATAAAAAAGATGGCTCGCAATACCCATTAGAATTTAACGACCCTTGTTATTATGCGGCAGTAGGTGATAACCCTGAGCCAAATAGCGAAACGGCAAGACTATATTATTCAAGTTTAACAACACCGGGTTCGTTATTTGAATTTGATTTAAATACTGGTGAACGTAAATTACTAAAACAACAAAAAGTGTTAGGTGATTTTAACGCTGAAAATTATGGTTCAGAACGTTTATTTATTGAAGCCAGAGATGGCGTAAAAGTCCCTGTATCGATTGTTTATCATAAAGAAAAATTCAAAAAAGATGGGACAAACCCAATATTTCAATACGGTTATGGTGCATATGGCATCACAATCGACCCTAACTTTTCAAGCGGTGCTTTAAGCTTATTAGATCGCGGTTTTGTTTATGTAATTGCGCATATTCGTGGTTCAGAAATGTTAGGTCGTGATTGGTACGATAATGGTAAAAAACAGTTTAAACAAAATACCTTTAATGATTTTATCGACGTAACAAAAGCTTTAGTAGAGCAAGGTTATGGCGCTGAAGATAAAGTATGTGCATCGGGCGGTAGTGCAGGTGGTTTATTAATGGGTGCTGTGGTAAATCAAGCGCCTGAGCTTTATAAAGGCATTGGCTGTCATGTACCATTTTTAGATGTATTAACTACTATGCTTGACGAAAGTATTCCGCTTACAACAAATGAATATGATGAATGGGGTAATCCAAACGATAAATCGGATTACGATACTATTTTAGCCTATTCTCCGATGGATAATATCAAGCAACAAGCGTATCCAAATACTTTAGTGACTACAGGCTTACACGATTCACAAGTACAATATTGGGAACCAATGAAGTGGGTTGCTAAAATGCGTGAATATAAAACAGACGACAATGTTTTAGTATTCAAAACAGATATGGATGCAGGTCATGGCGGCGCATCAGGCCGATTTAAAAGTCTTAAAGAAAAAGCCTTAGAAATGGCATTTTTTATCACCCTCACCAACGCATAATAAAAAAAAGGGGTCGGAGTCAATAAACGTCTTTATTAACTCCGACTCCTTTATTTTTTGTGGTTAACGAAGTTTATTACCTTCGGTATCCCAAACTTCTACGTCGCCTAAGTTTAACTTTTTAACATCGGCTTCAATTTTATTCAAATCACCAACTACAACCCAAACCATGGCATTTGGATCAAATGCAGATTTTGCAAGTTCAGCCATCATTTCTGGCGTCATGTTGTCGTATTTACTTTGTAGTGCTTCAGCAGACTTTTGTGGACGTTCAAGATTATTGTTGCTAACCATATGACCTAAAACAGTTTTAGCTTGCTCAAATTTACCGGGAAGCGTTAATGTTTTGCTCTTAACAAACAAATCAAGCTCAGCTTGTGTCGCTGGGTTTGTACTTCTGTAACGGATGATTTCACCAATAACCTCATTCATAGCATCGGCTGTTTTATCACTTTGTACAGGCGCGTAGTTATACCAAATACGTTGTCCGCGAGCAGTAGATATACCCGTATAAGCACCGTATGCCCAACCTTTATCTTCACGTAAGTTCATATTCATACGTGCCGTGAATGTACCGCCTAATAAACCATTCATTGTTTCTAACTCTAAATGGTTCGCATCACCTGATGATGGCATTAAATGTCCCGCTACTATCATGCTTTGTGGTGAATTAGGGCGGTCGATTAAGATTACTTTTGGCTTTTTAGCTAAGGCTACAGTTTCGAATGATTTATTGCCTTTCGCTGCTTCTGGCGCTTTCCAGTTACCAAAAGAAGCCTCAAGTTGTTCAGTAATTTCGGCTAAAGAGGTATCACCTGCTACAAATATTTTTGCGTTATCAGGTCTGATCCAAGCGCTATGGAATTGCGCCATATCGTTAGTGGTAAATGACATTACTGAATCTTCGGTACCAGAGCTTGGGAATCCATATGCATGTTCACTACCGTATAGTGCAGGTAATAACACATCAAAAGCGATTGATTGTGGATTGTTTTGGCTTTTTTTGATGTCTTCTATTGTTAATAGTTGATCGCGTTTTAAATCATCAGCGTTAAACGCTGGATTCATTACAACATCAGCCCATAAATCAGTTGAAGCCGCTAAATTAGATTTCAGTACGGATGCATTTACTCTAAATATATCTCTAGAAGAACTCGCACCTATATGGGCACCTAGTAGCTCTTGTTTTTCGGCTAGCTCAAGTGAAGAAAGTGATTGAGTGCCTTCGTTCATCATGCCTAAAGTGAAAGAGGCTAAACCCATTTTACTTTTAACATTAGCTGCATCACCACCATCAAAAACCATGCTCATTTCTACAACAGGCACACTATGACGCTCTGATAAAAATACTTCAATACCGTTAGATAGCTTAGCTGTTTGCACATCAGGTAAAGATAGTTTTTTAGCTGCTGTCATTTCAGGACGTTTGCTGCGATCAGCACCCGTTTTAGCAACCTCATGTTTACCAAATGGTTTTACTGTGAGTTTGTAATGTCCGTCAGATAGCCATTCTTTTGCTGTGGCTTGAATATCTGCTGGTTTTGCGTTTTCAATCCAATTTAATCGTGTATTTACAAAGTTAGGATTGCCAGCATAAAGTGCACCTTGTGCTAATGTACTCGCTTTACCACTGATAGACTCTAACGAACGAATTACGCCGCCATTAATCACAGTTTTAATTCGCGCAAGTTCTGCTTGTGTAGGACCTGATTTTAAATAATCACTTAAAATATTATCGACCATTTTTTCCATTTTATCAGCATCACCACCAGATTTTAAAGTAACTGAAATAGAAAAAGTGCTTGCTAGCTCATGTCTTTCTAAAGAAGCATAAACATCTGTAGCAGCCTGGTTTTTATGGATTAATTCCTTATAAAGGCGAGAGCTTTTGCCTTGACCTAAAATTGCAGCAGCGAGTGATAACTCAGTTGCTTGCTTAGTTGTGCGACCTGGTACTGCCCAATTCCATGTAATGCGTGTTTGAGATACATTATCAAACATCACTTCAGAAGTATTAACTGTGCGCTCAGGGATCATAGACGTCATATGGTGTAATGGGTCGCCTGATGCAATATCACCAAAATATTTTTCTACTTTTTCTTTGGCAGTTTCAACATCAATATCGCCGGCTAATACAACAACAGTATTGGCAGCACCGTAATATTTAGCAAACCAAGATTTAACATCGTCAAGTGAAGCTGCATCTAAATCAGCCATAGAGCCAATTGTAGAATGTCTGTAAGGGTGGCCTGCAGGGAATAAACCTTCTAATACACGATATTCAGACATACCATAAGGGGCGCTATCACCTTGACGTTTTTCGTTTTGTACAACTTTACGCTGTTCATCTAATTTATCTTGAGAAATCGCACCTTCAAGATGACCCATGCGATCTGATTCCATCCAAAGGGCAATATCTAAACCTGAAGTTGGTACTGTTTGATAGTAGTTGGTACGATCAAACCATGTTGTGCCATTCAAGCCAGTTGCACCAATTTCTTGCAAAGGTTTAAAGTAATCTTCATTTGCGTTTTCTGAGCCATTAAACATCAAATGTTCAAATAAATGGGCAAAACCAGTACGGCCTTTTGGTTCATTTTTAGAACCAACATGATACCAAACACCTAAAGTTACAATGGGGGCTTTACGATCTTCATGTACAACAACGCGCAGGCCATTTTTAAGGGTAAATTCGTTATAAGATAAGTTAACAATATCTTTAGATGTTGACGCTTCTACATTAGTAATTATATTTGATGTTTCGCTTGTTGAAACACAAGCTGTAGTCATAAAAGCCAGCGATAGTGCCGCTGCTAGTCTGGTTTTTTTAGATAAATCCATGATATTCCCTTTGAAGTTTGACCTAAACGATTTATAAAAGTTAAGTAAATTAACTATATAGTGTTTAAAACTAAATAAGAATGCTTCTGTGTTTCTCTATAGGGTAAAGGGAGGTTTTAATTGCAAATATTTGTAAATGAAATTTTTAATAAAAGACACTTCATAACTAGAGGTGTCTTTTAAATTCATAATTAAAAGATAATTCGCTCTATTTCAAAGTACGCTTCGTGATAGCCACACCTTCCTATAACGGTGATTGGTAGTTGGCTTTTCTTTGACTCTAAGGCTAAAGCAAAGAGTTCAGCAGAGCCCGGTTTACTTTCATCAATGGTTGCATAAACAGGTGTAGGACAACTCGCAGCTTTATCTGCATATGTAGGATAAGGTACCCATGAACCTTCAGTTCTTAATATAAAAATAGAACTATCAGTTTTACTATTCACTTGAACACTCTTAACTGGTGCTGCCGTCATATAAACTAAGTCACTTGCTTGAACTGGTAAGCTCATCAAAAAAGTAAATATTATGTAGAGGCTATATTTTTTCATTTTTATTATCCCTTTTTAAATTAAAAAGAAAACTTAAACTAAAAAGTTTTTTTTGCAAATGGAATAATTGCTATTTTGGTAAATAAGCATCGTATACGGCTTCAAACTCACCCGTTTCTTTAATCCTTAAAAGTGCTTTATCAAAATTATCTCTTAGTTGTTGAATGGTAAATGCCATAAAAGATTGGGATGTTGGAATAGGGAATAAATAGTGAAAATTGAGTTCTTTTTGTACAGCATGAATTTTTGTCGAACCGAGTATCAAAAATATGAATATGAGTCTGATTAGCCTCATGAATTCGCTTTAATTTAGGATTATGAACAGGGAAATTTCAGTATAGATAAAAATACGATGTTTTATATTGTGTGCATATAGTTCATGATTATATGAAGCTAGTGTTTATTTGTTATACTAAAATATGGATACGATAAAAAAATCTTAGGGAAGAAAATGCTTAATAACGGATAGGTTGTGTGTTTATATGAGCAGAAAGAAGTCTAAAAATTATGGTTTTGCATTAATCGAATTAATAATCGTAATTGTTATTTTGGCTGTATTAGCTATTTCAGCTACCCTTAAATTTTTATCTGTACAAGATGATACTGAACTTGCTGTAGCTAAAAGTTATGCCGCCGTGTTACAACAAGAAATTAAATTTATTAATGCTCGTTGGATTTTAAATGGACATTCAAGTCGGGTAAATAACTTAATGGGTTATGGCGATGATAACTTAGATTTAAATGATAATGGTTATGTGCTTGGTTTAAATAAAGGTGAGCCTATGGGTGCACCCTTTAATATAGGTAGAGGTGCTAGGGCTTGTGCCGACCTTTGGCGGAGCATTATTGCTAATGCGCCTTCTGTTTCTCATAACTCAAATGATCAAGATTACCGCTCTTATCGCAGCCAAGGTATTAATAATAATCAAAGTAAGTGTACCTATGTCTTAAGAAAACTGGGTGATACTGGAAACAGAAATACAGGAAAGGTGCGCATTATTTATGAATCAGTAACAGGTGAAGTAAGCTTCGTTACACAATAGTCAACTGTATAAAAGGCATGTTTAAACATGCCTTTTTAGATTTTAATTAAATGGCTGAGTTAAATGCCAGTATTTAATGGGTTTTATGTTTAGCCAACTCAATCATTACAGCTGTATACATTTGTAAGTTTAATTTGAATTGCTTCATCGTTATAAATTCATGCTCTGAATGACCTGTATATTCTGCGTTAGGCATAGATGGACCAAAGCTAACTGCATTTGGAAATAATCGTGAGTTTGTGCCACCGCCTATCGAAATAGGTTGGGGGTTTTCAATACCTGTATAGTGTGAAAATACATTTAATAAGGTATCTAAATGCGGCGCGTTATCTTGTACAAATGGTTCTTCAATTTCACTTTCAAAATTTAATAAGGTGACTTTATTTTTAGCTTGCCATTGCGCTAATACTTGCCTTATTTCTAGCTCAAGTACGCCAGTCATTTTTCCTTTTGGTCTACGGATATTGATATTAAGTTGTATGCCATCATCTAGTTGTTTTAAAAAAGTTGGCGATACAGTCATTTTTCCCATAAAGTCATCTTCATAGCTAATTTCACCAAATTTTTCGCCATATAAACCAGTGCCTAAATTATCATTGATAAAATTAACTAAAGCGCCGCTTGTACTATTAGGCCAATGTTTAAATGATAAAAGTTCTGCGAGATGCGTTATCGCATTTAAACCATCTTCTGGTTCAGATGAATGTGCCGATTTACCTAAAGCTGTGATGGTTAATTGTTTTTCTTGCCATTGATAGTTGTATTTTATTTTAGGGTGTTTAGCTGCAATTTGTTGAATATGTTTAACAATAAATGGGTTCGCATTTTCTATTGCAACTTGCGCATCTTCAGGAATTTGACTGCCAAACAAACCGCCAGTAAAAGCACTTAAATAAGGTTTATTGCTGATAATTTCATTTTTAGGAAAGGTCATTTTTAACATACCCCAGCCTTTTTCTGCTATTACAGCTGGATATGATGCATCAATAGTAATGTTAGTTTGCGGCAAGCTATTATGTTTTATAAATTCTTTTAATGGCTGCCAATCACTTTCTTCAGCCATATACACATAAAGTTCTAAGCGTTTATTGAGCGTTATGTTGTTATCTTTAATTGCTTTCATAGCATACAGAGCTGTAGAAATAGGGCCTTTATCATCTTCTGTACCGCGGCCGATTAACTTGCCAGGTTGCGAAGTTAAGTCTAATTCAAAAGGTGACTTTGCCCATTTAGCTGGGTTGACTGGCTGCACATCACCATGAGTGATAATGCCCACTCGTTCTTTACTTTCACCTAAACCCACTATGGCAACATAACCATGATCTTCAAAATCTAACCCTAAAGCTAAGGCTTGCTTTTTGAGTTCTGCTTTAAATGCAATATGGGTTGGGTTTTTTGTAGAGGGCGTGCCTCCAATAGCCACCGTATTATATTTTATAAGCTGTTTTAAGCTTTGCACCATATCTTGTTGGTAAGTTTTTACTGCATAATCAGCGGTACTTTGAGATACAGAACTGATTTGCTGAGCCTGACTCAATAAAGGCGTAATTAAACATGATAACAAAGCTAACTTTTTAAACACTGGCGCTCCAAAAACATAAATGAAAATGTAGAAAGGAGCATGTTATAACAATTACCTACTAATCAAAAACGTAAGAACATCCAGAGAAGTCATTAAATTGATTATTCCATCTTTGCACATCATTGGCTAAGCGCCAGCGAGAATGAAAGAACTGCATGAGGCAAGTACCTTGTTTTAACTCAACTAAAAACGTATCAAACTCTTTTACATCATCATAATTAGGATATGTTGCGCTCTTAGCCCAAGTTAAACCGCCTTGGCTTTGTGCGTAACTTAGCCAAAATGCTTCTCCTGATTGCCACTCTTTTGTATCTTGATTCCAAACTTGTAAGCTGTTGTTTGTGTATTTAGCTTCACCATGCTCAAGTGCATTTGAATAAGCACTAAATAATAAAGTGAAACATAAAGCCATAATGGTTTTCATAAGGGTATCCAAAGTTAACTACTCTAGAAATAATAGACCTGAATATGCAGAATAAATTTCTTTTGTTAGGTTTTTCACAGTGAAAAACTTATTTGTAATGCCTATTTTACGTTACAGGTAAATTTACTTATTCTTGTGACTTTTTAATATCGATTTTTTTGAGGGTGTTTTAATACCTTTAATTAATTGTTTTTATTGATTAATTTTTCTATTTGTTTTTTATTAAGCAAGAATAACTTTTGGATAAGACTTAATTTTTTATTTCATTATATTAAATATAAATTTGTTGAAGGTATTTAGTTATGAAACTTAAAGTGTTATCAAAAATTATTTCTGTTCTGGTACTAGCAGGATGTGGCACGTCCGCTACGCGTATAGAAAATCCTGAACGGTTAGAAAGCAATGGACAGTATCAGAATTTATTTCCTAGTCATTATATTGGTAATGGTCCTCATCATATAAATGATGATTTAGATTTACTAAAACCAGAAGAAAAAAAAGTCATTGAAAGAGCGTTCCTTGACCCTTTACCATCCCATAAATACAGTAAAAGTCATGGATATGAATTTTCAAATTTAGTGTATTCAGATATTAACATCGATGCAAATAAGCAAGGTGAACTGACCTGGTTAGGGCATGCTAGTTTTTTAATTCAACAAATGAACAATGATGCTTTAGTCACAGATCCTGTTTTTCATGAGTTTGACGATTTTTTAGGTTGGTTAGGGCAGCAATTGAGTAGCTCATTTGTAAGACTTGGAGAGGCACCTGTTAAAGCAGATAAATTACCTTTTGTTTCAGGGGTTCTGATTTCACATGATCATTTTGACCATTTAAGTAGCACAACACTTAATACTTTTAGTGAAAATACGCATTTGTATTTACCACTAGATAATAGCGATGATGCTGATTATTCATCTGGACCAATTACTGAAATGGATTGGTATACACAAACCCAACATAACAAAACCAAGATTCATTTTTTACCAAGTAATCATAATTCATCTAGAGGTATGTTTGATGCGGATAAAAGCTTGTGGGGGAGTTGGATGTTAAATGATGGAGAATACAAAGTGTATTTTGCTGGAGATACAGGGTATAGCGATGTATTTAAAGATATAAGAGAAAAAGTCGGTGCTATGGACGTGTGTTTAATGCCAATTGTTGCATATCATGAGGGAAAGCGACGTGTTCATATGTCACCAGAAGATGCCATACAAGCAGCTGAAGATTTAGGTTGTAAAATATTTGTCCCTTGGGGCTATGGTACTTGGACTTTAGGCTGTGAGCATGTTCATGAACCGCTTAGAAGATTAGATTTAGCTATAAAGCAATCAAAGCCAAATTTCAGTGTCAAAACCTTAAAAATGGGTGAGAGCTTAAATTATCACAAATTATTAAGCTCTATCGAAGGCAAGGCTGCAAAAAATGTAGGTATTTAATTTGTTAAATTATCAAAATAACCTAGCTTAATTAACTCATGCTTATGTTTGTCTAACCAGAAGTTAGACGCATTGTGTTTAATATAATTTTGATAATCAGGAGTATGAGGTTGATTTATATGTTTTTGAAGCTGATATAGCAATAATGCCGCATGTAAAGCATGGTTGTGTTGATAATTTAATCTTGCTTGGTCAAATGCGCTTTTTGCAATATTGAATGCATCATTAAATTTGCCTTCGGCTTTAAAAAGTCTCGCTTTTTGGCTGAGATTAAAACTATTTTCAGGTTGAGAGTGGAATAAAGAGATAGCTTTGTCCCAGTGTTTGTTTTCTATATACCAACTGAGTAGATCTTCAATAGCGCTTTCATATAGCCATTGATATTTAGCTAGTTTTGGTAAACTTAATATTTTTAAATAGTATGATTCGGCTTCTTTTTTATCAGATGCAAATAGACCAAGATGATAATAAATAATTGCAGAGTGCGCGTCTGAAACTTGGTGAGTAATTAGTAGTGACTTAGCTGTATTTAAATATTTGTAGCGATTAACTATATCATCTAATTTATGGAATAGAATTGAGCCTGTGGTATATGCTGATATTTGGGCTAATACATCGTTTTTTTGTTGAGCATACTTGGCTGCATTATGGATATGTTGCGCTACTTTAGCGGGTTGTTTTAATGCGTAATAAAGCCAAGCCTTTGAGGTTGCTACTTTGTATCGTATTTCTGGAAACTTCTCATCAGCTAGTCGTGTTAATGCGAGGTTGTAATGTTTTAAGGCTTGATCAAACTCTTGCTGCTGATGAAAAATTCCGGCTTTGACTAAAGACCCTAGAGCTATATAAGGAGATTTAGGCTCTAGATTGATCAGCTGTTCAACTAATGCTTTGGCAACATCATAATCTTGTTTATTAAGCTGTTGTTCTAATAAGTGGTAAATTACAGAGTGATTATTTGGCTGTTTATCTAAAAGCAATCTAAGTTTTGAGCTTAATAAAGCTGGGTTTGCTTCATTAAGGTAACCTGATTCTTGTATGCCATCGATAGTCTTTTTAAGTGATGTAGCTAATGACTTTTCATCTTGAGCAATTAAATAGCCTGACCAACTTCTTTTGCTACCTACGAGTTTATATTCTATAAGTAAATTTTTATAATAAGAAGATAAATACCCTGATAAAACCACCGAATTACTTTCCAGTTGTAACGCTTTTTTTGTTTTATCTGGATAGTTAAAAAAAGATAATGTCGAGGTTGATAACACATTATCATTACCATATTGGCTTATTAAATTGTTTAAGTTATCAAGTTGTTTTTGCTGGGCATCACCCGTTAAAGAAAAAGGGATTAAATGGAGTTTATTGTTAGGATTTTTTTCTTCTGAAAAGTAGAGAAATATAGCCATGGCAAAAATAATAATTAAGGCGGAAGTAATTAAAAAATTATAATTTAATGGATTATTATTTATTTTGGCTGGTGGTAAGTCTATTTCACTTTGCGACGATTGTTGTAGTGCAAAAGGTAGTTGTAATTGATAGCCTTTTTTAGGAAATGTTTTTATTGCATTACTACCAAATATACTACGTAATTGACTTATATTTTGAAATACAACTTGTTCGGATACGTTTTGTTCACCCCAGATTTCAGTGAGGATCATTTCTTTACTTAAAATCGTGTTTTTATTTTTAATAAATAAAGCCAGTAATTTAGCTTCATGGTTTTTTATCGCTTTGGGTTGTTCATTGAAATAAAGCGTTAAAGTATCTTGGTCAAAACAATATTTTTCGTAGTAATAACGCATTGTGACTTTATATCTATTTTTTTGGCAATTATATATGGTTTTGACCCAGTCACTAACTGTTTTCATCAGAGCCTAGGTAATCTATGATATGAGGAGATGAAATAATGACACTGCATTAGAAGGTTAAATGTTTTCTAAACTTGATGTCATTGCTTTAGTGCTTTTAGATTTTATCCAATTTGAAACCGTATCATAGGCCCAATTAAATACGATGGCATAAACTAAAAAGAATAAAACAAAACCTATATCCATTAATAAAGCAGTCAAAAAGCTTAAATTTAGTACCCACATAATGAGCGGTAAAGTCACTATCAACATACCTATCTCGAATGTAAAACCATGAAATAAAAGTAGTTTAAAACTTCTATTAATGCGGTCATTGCCAAATGCTTTATCAAAACCTATGTTGAAAATATAATTCCAAGCCATTGCCATTACAGATAAACCAACTGCTAATCCTGTGATCGCAGCCATAGAACCTTCAATAAATAAAAAAGCAAAAACCATCATTAAAATTAATGCGACAACTTCAAATAAAATGGAGTGAAAAATACGTTCTTTATGGGACATGTTAGTTAACTCAAAAATTAAACTTGTGGTAAATAATATCTACTAATAAGATTGAATAAAGTTAATAACTATCACTAAAACTGATATGTATAATATAGAACAATTAAAAATGTTGGTACTTTCTGCCGAACTGGGTTCATTTTCGGCATGTGCAAGAAAGCTGGGAAAAGTGCAATCGGCTATTAGCCAAGGCATAGCTAATTTAGAAATAGATTTAGCACTTCAGTTATTTGATCGCTCAACTCGCAAACCCACTTTAACGCCTGATGGTCAGCGAATTTATCAGTATGCAAAAGCGGTTTTATTTCAAACTGCCCAGTTAGATAACGCGGTGACTGCCATTGAGAGCTCTGAAGAATCACTTATTAGGTTAGCCTGCGATAGTGCTATTTTCACTAATGAATTTAAGCAAGTATTAAATGGTTTTGGTAACAAATTTAATCATACTCAGCTTGAATTAATCACTTCAACTAGTACAGATATCACGAGAAATATCACACAACAAAAAATTGATTTAGGCATTGTTTTTACTGATTTAGAATTTAAAAATGAAGTTGATCCTTGTTTTATTGGTCATTTACCATTTTATGCTGTGTGTCATCCAGAACATGCGCTTACTAACCTTAAAAAGGTTAATATCTCCGACCTTGTGAACCATAAACAGTTATTACAAAGAGGTGAAACCGGTGAGTTTATGCAGCAGTTCCCACAAATTTCAGCAGATGTATGGTGGGCTAATAGTTTTGAGAGTTTACAGATGTTTATTAAGCAGAATATTGGTTGGGCATATTTACCTGCACACATGGTTGAGGTAGAAATTAAAAAAGGTCAGTTATATAAATTACCTGTGATGATAGATCATAAAACATGGCGTATTCCAGTGGATATAGTGACAGCTAAAGGTGTAATAATGGGGCCTGTAATGAGTTGGCTGTATAGTGAATTGAAAACCATTATCACAGAGTAAACCCATTAATGTCAAAGGCTTAAAATTTGTTGTTTGATCCATTTAAAGTTAGGTTTTGCAGCGTTAATTTTGTGCCAATATATATTTAAATGGTAGTTAGGGATATCAAGTGGCGTATCAAATAATTGAATGTTTATTTGGCTCGAGAGCTGTTCTGCTATCGCTTTAGGAATAGTCAGTAATAAATCAGAATGCAATACAGTATGTGGTGCCACTAAAACACTAGGAAGTTGCAGAGCGACATTACGACTGAGTTTTAGTTTTGCCAGAGCTTCATCAACCACACCTGATTTTTCACCCCATGGTGATACTCTGACGTGAGATAAAGATAAAAAGGTATCTAAATCTAAGCCATTAGCTAATGCTGGATGATCGGTTCTTGCTATGGTGCAGTAGCTTTCTTGTAACCAAGTAACAGACTCTATGGTTGATGAACTTTCAATAAGGTGGCTATAACCTAAAGCAAAATCGACTTGATGGTTTTCTAATAAAGCTAAAGGGTGTTGCTCTTTAGCGCCAATCACATTGAGTTTTATATTAGGGGCTTGATGATTTATCTTACCTATTAATCGCGGTAAAAGGCTAAATTCAGTGTAATCGGTTGCTGAGAATTTAAATTCTGAAGTATCTGTTTTTGCATTAAATACTTGGCTGTCATTTATCGCCGATGAAATTAATGGCAAAGCCTTTGCCAAGTACTGAGCCATTTCTTGAGCGCGAGCAGTTGGCACCATTATATTATTTGTTCTGATAAATAAGTCATCGTTTAAGCGTTTTCTCAACCGAGATAATCCATGACTAAAAGCTGACTGACTTATGCAAAGTTCATTGGCTGCTTGAGATACAGATTGATGTCGATATAGGGCATCAAACATAACCAATAAGTTTAAATCCAGCTGATGCAAATCCATTGTTATGCCCTAATTAATTTTTCAGTTCCAATTGTAAACTTAAAGGTCTTAGTTTGGTAAGTTAATTTATCAGACCTGAAATGATAACTGCAGTTACGCTTAAAAATAAAATACCTGTTACTAGGTTGATAGTTGGCGTAGCGCTTTGCATTGTTTTTTGAATATTAGGCTTAGATAAAACAAAAGCGATAAAAATAAACCAAGCTAATGATAAAACAAGCAAAAGACAGGTTGCAGCGATTTTAGTTTCAAGGTTTACATTAGGTGTTATCAAAGTCGAAAATAACGTAATAAAAAACACCATAGCTTTAGGGTTTAACATATTGGTATAAAACCCCAATAAAAAACCTTTTTTGACTGACAGCTTGTTTTTTTTATCTTTTTCAAAGATAGAGGATTGCTTATCTCGCCAATGAGTTATAGCAGCTCTAATGGCACCTATTCCCATCCAGCCTAAATAGCTCGCACCAATGAGTTTCACTATGATAAAAAGGGTTTGAGAGCTTTGAATAAGTAAGCTGACTCCAGTTAAGCTTAATAGTGTATGCGCTAATATCGCAATAGATATTCCTACTGCAGCTGCAATGGCTGTACTGCGTCGCTCTTGGCTTGCCATTTTAACTACAAGCGCAAAATCAGGGCCTGGGCTTGCAAGTGCAACACTGTGGATCACAGCAAGTGAGATAAGAAGTTGTAGTTCCATGATTTAGCCTAAAAAGTGATTTGATATAAGTTTGCACTTTGCTCAGTAATAATGATTGTAAATTATTGCAAAACAGCCGTTAGATATATTAATTAAATTTGAGATTATTTAATCTGTTTTTGAAAATGAGAGGGTGTAATCAAATATGCATTTTTAAAAGCTTTATTAAAATGGCTTTGATCAAAAAAACCAACTTTATGGGCGATATCAGCCATATTGCTGCCTTTAGCTAAGGCTTTTTTAGCATATTCCAATCTTACACGTTTTAAATATGCGTGGGGCGTCATGCCAGTTGTGGCTTTAAATTGTCGTAAAAATTGAAATTTACTTAAGCCAATAGAGCTAGCTAATTGCTCTAATTGAAAAGAGTTCCCCATTTCATCGTGAAAGCGCGCTTTTATATTAAGTAAATTCTCTTGTGAGAGATTAGGGCTTGCATTGCATAAATTAGAGACGCCAAATCGCATAAATAACTCAGTACAAAAAGCCATCAATGTTGTTTCTATTTGCAATAGATTTTGGCGTGTTTGAGCTTGAGTTAGCATGTTATGAAGTTTTAAAAAGTGATTATAGATATCAGGCTCATGATTTAAAGGCTTAGCAAAAAATAATTCTTTAAGATTTAGTTCATTGGCGATTTGGTTGGCGTAATCTATAGGAATCGACATTACAAAAGCTTGATAAGCTTCATTATTGATACTGTGTCCATTATGGCTTTCATCTGGGTTTAAAGTTGAGATAAAACCTTTATTTAAGCGGTATTTCTCGCCTTTATGATTATATTGCTGACCGCCTTGGGTAACTACGCCTATGTGATAGTCTAAATGAACATGCTGGTCGAACTCAAAATGCTGAAAACGAGCATGGCTAAGTTCCATATCTGGAAGAATAGGGTTATGCCAATAATCAATTTTTTCTTCAAACATAATTTAATTCAAACCTGATTAGCCATTATAAAACTGCATTTTGTGATGCCTTTTCCCATTGTAGTGCTGTGTTTATCCTGTGCGCTAGTAAATTATTGCAGTACATGAATATATCCTTATGAATATTAATCATGGGTTGTTGATAACTATGCATTGGTATCATTTAACTCGAAAATATAAGCTATCAGTAATGAATAATTAACGAATTGAGAAAATAATGAGTGAATTAACAATAAGAGTAGCGACAGAAAATGATGCTGGCACCTTATTTAAATTTATAAAAGAATTGGCAATCTATGAAAAAGCTGAGCATGAAGTATTAGCAACTGAAGAAACGATTAAAAGCAGTATGTTTTCAGATAACAGTAATGTGCATGCGCTTATTTGTGAACTAGATGGTGTAGCGATTGGCTCTGCGATTTACTTTTTTAACTATTCTACTTGGCTTGCAAAACCTGGATTATATTTAGAAGATTTATATGTATCATCAGGATTTCGAGGTAAAGGTGCAGGTATAAAACTTTTAAAAGCATTAGCTAATATAGCGATTGAAAAAGAGTGTGCACGTTTTGAATGGAGTTGTTTAGATTGGAATACACCTTCTCGCGATTTTTATGCTTCTATTGGTGCAAAAGATCAGCCTGAATGGGTCAGTTATCGTATGGTAGGTGACACACTTAAGGACTTTGCGAGTAAGTAGCTGTTACTAAACTTTATCTTTTAAACGATTAAAAGCTTGGGTGATTTTTTTGATGAGATCTGGCGATGACTGCTTATTTATCGCCATACATAAATCATTTTTACCAGTTAAATCTAAGGAAAGTAATTTGGTAAAAGCGTGTGTGGGTAAATTATGCTTTTTGAGTGCCAATTGCATGCCGAGTTCTGAGTTCACAATTAAATCTATTCTGCCTGCAACTAATTTATTGATATTAACCTGGGTTTCTGCAGCTAAATCTAAATGTTTTCCGTCAATAAAACCTAAGCTTGATAAATGCGAGTGTATCCAGTCACTTCTGTTAATACCGACAGTATAATTTTTAATATCAGTTATATCGTTTGCCGAAATATGTTGATTAGTTGTCATTTTATAAAAATGCATTGGGGTTGGTTTTAATATAGGGCAAAACCAATGAAATTTATTTTCTCTCTCTTTTGTTTTATAGATCGAATAAATTAAAGTATTTTTTCTGTCACTGGCTATTTGTAAGCTTCTAGCCCATGGATAAAGTGATATATCAAAGGAAATGCTGGCATTGGATAAGATTTTATTAACCACTTCGGTAGACTCACCCGTGAGCTTTCCTTTGCTATCTAGGTAATTATAAGGAGGCCAATTTTCAGTTACAACGAGTAGGTCTTTTGATTTCGATTCAAAAGATATTAGGGTTAGAAATGTGATTATTATAAATAATTTCATAAAATCACTTTAAACTAGAAGTTGAATAGATGCAATTTTTGTATGAAATTCATACATTCAGGGCGTGTAAAGTACTAAGTTTTTCTTAATGTATTGGGTGTCATGCCTGTCCAGCGTTTAAAGGCGCGTCTGAAATTGGTTGCATCATTAAATTTTAGTGTGTGAGATACATTGTTATTATTGCTGCCTTCTATGGTAATTTGATAGATGGCTGTCTGTTTTTTTACTAAATCTAATAGCTGTTGAAAGCTCGTATTATGTTGCTTCAACTTACGTTTAAAAGTCGCGGGGCTTATTTTTAAGTAAGAGGCACTTTGCTCTAGTGTTGCGCTGGTATTTTTACCTAGATAAATCAATATATGTTGAATTAAACCGGCCTGTTTATTACGCTGTTTTTTACATTGTGATAAATATAAAGATTTTAAGGTTTTACTGCTGTCTTGTAGTTGTAAGTTTAAGTATTTATTTTCAATCCCGATCATAAATATATGTTGGTCAAATTGTAGGTTTTCGCCAAGGCTTACTTGATACTCTTCTATATGCGACGGTTGAGAGTAAGGGAATTTAAATGCGATGGGAAAGTTTTGTCCAAAACGCAGCTTAATCACACTTACTAATATACTGCAAAATAACTCTGCCATAAATATGGCGTGTTTATCATTAAACTCACCAAAAGCGTGATTAATAATCAAATAGGTTTTATCGTTATATTGTTTGTATTGAACAAACATTAAAGGAAATAATAATGGCTGAAAACACATTATTATTTTTAGCATCTCGGATAGGTTTTTTGCATTAAGTAATACATTTGATATTGCACCCAAATTACCAGGAAAAAATCGCCTGCCAAGTAAAAAACTCATGTCATGATTATTCAGCAATTTTTGGCTGTTTTCGATTAATTTAAATAATTGCAAAGGGCTTATTTTAATTTCTCCTTTGCTAATATCTTCATAAAACAGCCCTGTGCCTTTAAGTAACTTATGTTGATTAATGCCACGCATTAAACATAAATCAATCAGCATAACTGCTAAATGAGGACTGTTTAAATTTTTATCTGAAATCTCAAATATCTTGATCATGCGGCAAGTTTTTTGATTTTTGTTAATTTAGTTTGCAGCATATTTTGATTTAATTTACTGATTAAATCTGTGTAATTATCTCCTTGCTGATGCTGGTATATACAAGCTAAAAATTGATGGTAAACAGCTTGTGAGCTTTGTCCTGGTTTATAAGCTAAATGTGAAACAGACTGCTGAATTTGCTGTGCAATTTCATCTGCTGATTTTTGATTTGTATCGGGTAATAAAATAATAAATCTGTCGGCTGCAAATCTGCATGCTAAATCTGTATCACGTATATTCATTAAAATGAGATTAGCAAATTCTCTTAATAATTTGTTGCCTTGCAGATCGCTAAACTGTCGATTAAATGCATCAAAATTACAAACATCTAACATGATCACACTGAAGTTTGATGCATATTTATTTAAGTTTATTTCACGATTTATTTGGTTCTTCATATATTCAATACTATAAAGCCCAGTTATAAAGTCAGTTAAACTATGCTCTCGGTAAAATCTTTCTTTTTTTATTAAATGCGTATTTAAAGTCGTTTGTTCTTGATGCCAGTAATACAAAGCAATAGTCATCATGATCATGCCTATGGGGGCAGGTAAAGATTCTATGGTAGAGATCCAGGCACTGGTTTGCGGGTAATGAATAAATTCATCTAAAAAATCTAGCATCATAGACAGCTGCATTGTTGCCAAACCTGTTATTAATAAATGAGTTACTTTGCCTTTTGGTCGACTGATCATGGTGAAAAATATCCAAATCATAATCATTAAATTAATACTGCCTTCCCCTAAAACATCAAACCAATCAATTAAGCTAGTTTGCTTGAGCTCTCCTAAAGAAAACGTGTAAAACATCAATGAAAAGAAAACAACAAATAGCAGAATAATGGTTTTGAAATGGAGCTTTAATAATGAAAGGTTCATGGCTAGCTTCTGTGCTAAAGGGTAATTAATTAAAATACCATTTCCGTTAGTGAAGTGGTCATTCAGCGGGAGTTCAAAGCGCTTTAGGCAAGGCATTGGTTGTAGACAATAGTACTTCCTAATCAAAACCAATAACGCAGTATAAATCGATTTTAAACCCGTCTAAAAGGAGTTTTTGAGGATTTACACTTCGTTGTTATGTCAGTTCTAAAGGGACAAACCATTAATTCACTGACATGCCTAGAATTGTAAACCCTCACAATCTCTGAGTGATAACTGCACTGACGGAATTGGTATACAGGTATTAAATTTAAATGCAGGGTCATATTAGCTCACATAAATGACAGTATTTTTACAATAAAAAATTGTAATGGGCGATTTTTTTGAAATAGCGATGTATTTATAAAGTTTAGAGGGGTCAAAAAAGCTCATTTGTTGCTAAATGAGTGCCAAATAATATCTTTTTAAAGGTATTTGATTGTTAAGAAAAATAACTGAAATATTTTTGTCATGAATAGCGATTAGTTTGTTGCCCAAGCAAGAACCGTCACCAATAGAACGCAACTAACATTGAGAAACTCATGAACCGATCCAAACAATCATTTAGTTTAATGAAGAAAAGTATCGTATTTGCCTGTACTAGTTTAATTTCATTATCAGCCTTAGCTGATAGCAATCTTGAAGGTCGTATTACCGACCAAAGTCAGTCGGTATATTTTGATGGCGCACAGATTAAAATAAAAGAACTTAATTTATCAACTGTGTCTGAACGTGATGGTTCGTTTAGGTTCCCTAATGTTAAACAAGGTACTTATACCTTACAAATTCACTACATAGGTATCGCACCTGTAGAAAAACAAATAACAATAAGCGATGGCGTAGATTCAAGTCAAAATTATGTGATTGGCAATGCAAGTAATGGCATCGAAAATATTATTGTTTATGGCCAAATTGCAGGGCAAGCCAGCGCGTTAAGCCAACAAAAAAATGCAGAAAATTTAAAATCGGTTGTCAGTGCAGATGCAATCGGTCAGTTTCCAGACCAAAATGCAGCGGAAGCGCTTCAGCGCTTACCAGGTCTGTTTATTCAAAAAGACCAAGGAGAAGGGCGCTTTGTAGGGGTACGAGGTATCGACCCTAATTTAAATAATGTCAGCATAAATGGTGTAAATGTGCCATCTCCTGAGGCAGGTGTCAGAAGTGTTGCATTGGATGTTATTCCAAGTGAGTTAATTCAAAGCCTAGAAGTGAGTAAATCTGTTACTCCGGATATGGATGCCAACGCTGTAGGTGGCTCGATAGAAGTTAAAAGTTTAAGTGCATTTGACCGTGAGGAGCAAAGTTATAGCTTTTCAACTGAAGCGTCACACAATGAATTGGTGTCAAAAACTAGTCCAAAAATTTCGGGCAGTTTTACCGATAAGTTTGAATTAAAATCAGGTGCAGAGCTAGGTGTAGCAAGTGCGTTATCTTGGTTTAAGCGTGATTTTGGTTCACACAATATGGAAACTGACGCTGGCTGGAGCACCATTGAAGTTGAAGATTCACAAACGGGTGAAGACATTGAAATATTTGGTGCAGAAGAAATTGAACAACGAGCATATGAAATTTCACGAGAGCGTTTAGGTGCTGCGTTAAATTTTGATTTACGTACAAGTACAACTGATAAGTATTACTTACGTACTTTATATAGTGATTTCTCTGATGATGAATTTAGATTAAGAAACGAATACAAGTTTGATAAAGGCCAAGTAGATGCAAGTTCAGTAACCGATTCTCCAGCGCAATATACTGATGCGCAAATGGATAGAGATACTAAAGACCGTATTCAAGTACAAGAAATCCTCTCTCTTGTAGCTGGTGGCGAAAATGAATTTGATGATTGGGCATTTGAGTACAGCGTTGGTTATTCAAAATCGAGCGAAACCGAAGATGGACGTATTGATACCGACTTTAATGGCGAAGGTTTTGATTTAGGTTACAGTAGCAATGGTAAAACACCACAGTTAACGCATTCTGCTGATTCTCAAGACTTAACTAACTTTGCGATGGATGAAGTGTCTTATTCTGACAGTTTAAGTGAAGATGAAGAGATCAGTTCTCGTTTTGATATTAAGCGCTATTTTACTTTTGATGATCACTATGGTGAATTTAAGTTTGGCGCTAAATATCGCAGCCGTGAAAAGACAAATGCTGTAGATGCAACAGTTTATGATGGTGGTTTTGGTGATGTGACAGCTGATGAATTTGCAACACCTGCACCTGAGTATGCATTAGGTGAATTTGGTCAAGGCCTAGATGAAGATGGTTTGCATGACTTTGTAATGATGAACAAATCAAGTTTTGATATTAATCAAAATGAATCGGACATCATAACTAAAGGCGAAAGCTACATAAGCACTGAAGATGTTTTTGCAGCCTACGGCATGGTCACTATGGATATTGAAGACTGGCATATCGTAGCGGGCGTGAGGTACGAAAATACTGCGTTCTCAACCAGTGGTAATAAAGTTGATTTAATCATTGATGAAACAACCGATTCTGAAACGGTAAACATTGAAGCATGGCATGTCGAAAAAGATTATGACCACTTATTGCCTAGTTTAAATGTACGTTATGAATTTAAAGATAACTTAGTAACACGTTTTGCTTATACCAATACAATCGCCAGGCCCACTTTTGGTGATTCTGCTGCATATCAATTAATAGAGAGTGAAAGCACACAAGATGGCAATCAAGTATCAACTGAGCGAAAAGCAGTAGTTGGTAATCCAGATTTAGACCCATATGAGTCATCCAACTTAGATTTTTCTATTGAATATTACCCTGATGAGGTAGGTGTATTATCAGCTGGATTATTTTATAAAAACATTGCTAACTTTATTGAGCAAAGAGATGTGCATGATAATGGTCAATGGGATGGATACGACGAAGTAATACAAATGGTTAACGGCGGAGATGCTAAGTTATCGGGTGTGGAGCTGGCTTGGACTAAAACCTTTAATAACGGATTATTATTAGGTTTAAATGGCACATTTATAGATGCTGATTCACAGCTACCAGCGCAATCAGATACCGTTGGTAACTTAATGATAGGTTATGAAAACAATGCAATGAGCGCGCGCTTAACAGCAACCCATAAAAGTGAAAGTTTCCGTTTTTATGAAGCCGATGCAGCTGTATATGAGGCGGCACATAATCAGTTAGATTTCAGCCTGAAATATAATTTAAATACCAGCATGCAAGTATCGTTTAATGCCATCAATATTACCGATGAGCCTTATTATTTATACCACGGTGAAACACAAAATAACTATCAATATGAGCAATACGGTCGCTCATTCCAGTTAGGTTTTACCATTAAATCATTTTAAGTTTTGAATTTACCCTATGGTTATATTAGCCATAGGGTTATTTTGTTATTGAGAAAATATTATGACTGCAAAAATTACATTACTGACAGCGAGCTTATGTTTAGCTCTCTCAGCTTGCTCAAACAATGAACCTGCTAATAAACAAACTGATGCAGCTAAAGATATTAATTTTTTAGCTTTTGGTGATGGTGGTTATCATGTGGATTATCCTAAAACTAAGCATATTAAAAACCCTAGAAATAAAGCGCAATTTATAGAAAAAGAACGTGAAGACTGGCAAGAAGATTATCGTCCTATGTCTGAATTTGATCATGCACCTATTTATGTGTATCCAAATACCCAAATAGCCACAGAGAAAGGTGGTGCTCTGGCTGTTGGTACTGCTATGGCAAGTTTATGTAAAACTAAAGCATGTGAATTTGGTATTCAGCTAGGGGATAATATTTACCCAGATGGTGCAGCAGCAGATGATGGTAAAGATGATCAAAAGCGCATGAATGATCTTATTTTAGCTCCATTAAAGCCTTTGTTTGAACAGCAGCCAGAGTTAATTGTATATTCTGCATTAGGTAATCATGATTGGAAGACATCTCGTAAAGGAGTTGCCTTACAAACCAAATGGATGGCAGAGCAACCTAATTTTCATTTAGATGCCAATGGTTATTACAGCTACAAAATGGGTGAGCCGGGTAACGATGTAGAGTTTTTTGTATTAGATACCAATATGCTGTTATCGGGGCAAACTTTTTACGAAGTACCGCTTAATCCTGATGGCAGTGAAAAACCAGATCATATTGCGTTAAAAGATGGCACGGCAGAACTTGAAGAGCATGAACCACATGAAAAACCTGCAAAAGGCGAAGATACTAAACAGTTAAAATGGTTAGCTGAAGGCTTAGAAAACTCAACAGCTAAATGGAAGTTAGTTTACGGACATCATATTCTTTGGTCGATTGGCGGTACTAAATATAGCGAAGGTCATGTATTACGTAAGTTATTAATGCCGTCATTATGTGAAAATGCAGACGCTTATATTGCAGGTCACGAGCATGACTTAGAATTATTAACTGATGATTGCTCTAAATATATAAATGAGTCAGGTAAAAAATTACCCTTAATCATCAGTGGGGCAGCATCTAAAATGCGTGGTAAACATACACCATTTGCTGAATTCCAAGAGCGTAACTACCCAGAATATGATCTAGTTTGGTCTAAAAGTTTTGTATGGGGTTTTGCTCATATCAACTTAGATAACAGCAAAGATGAGCTTAATGTTGAATTTTATACTACACCAACAGATGGTAGCGGCAAGCTTGTTACAGAACAAAGTTTTAGTTTTGAGCATAGAACTCAATAGTTAACCTCATATGAAGGGGAAAACTGGTTAACTTGTAATAGAGTTAACCAGTTTTAGTTTTTTATTCATAAACCTTTTAGCTAGAAACTCCTTTGAAAATTCAAACCAAGTGATTGATATTCAGCAACATCTGTAAAGATAAGACGCATTCTATTGTTAAAAAAATCAACTTGG
Organism: Pseudoalteromonas sp. C2R02; assembly: GCF_018860845.1. Lineage (NCBI taxonomy): Bacteria > Pseudomonadati > Pseudomonadota > Gammaproteobacteria > Alteromonadales > Pseudoalteromonadaceae > Pseudoalteromonas > Pseudoalteromonas sp. C2R02. Next base: position 152,157 of record NZ_JAHKQC010000041.1, read on the forward strand.
GTGTTATATCTCGTAGCGCTATTTAAGCCAGTTCTTTGCTCTAAGGCTATTTGAAAGTTGTAACTTCCTTGCAGGATATTGGTACCTAACCGACTAACATATAAACTTTTTCAGATATGTAATAACAGATACCATTAAATTATTTTTTATCATATGTTTAGTTGGCAGCAAGACTAAAGAAAAACAGAGGCTCAAGAGGTTTATTGTGATTAACGGTTTGAATAAATAAGGAGAGGAGGTAAGGCGTTGTTTACTAGGTTAATTTTATTCTTTATTCTATTTAAAACTGTAGCGACAGTTAAATCAATCCACTATTTAGGGTTAACATCATTAAAGGAATAAAATGAGAAGTATAATAATATTATTTTTATTGGTAGTCACTTTACCTGCCAGCTCTGCCAACCAAAAAGAGTTTGATACAGAGTCTGCATGGCAAGAATTTACGCACAATTTTACTCAGAATTACGCTTACCAAAATAGTACTGGTGTCGATACAGCAAAATTATTGGCTCGATATAAAGAGAAAGGATTAGCAGCTAAAAATGAAAGAGAATTTATTGACGTTATTCAAATTTTCTTACGCTATTACCGTGACCCACATTTAGCTATGGGGCCTATGGATGAAAAAGATTATAGTGTAACGCCAACTGGTTCTGATATTTGGGCTGTATACCAAGCAGGGAAATATTTGGTTGAAGATATCAAGTTGAATAGTGCTGCATATAAATCACAGCTACAAGTTAATGATGTCATTATCTCTGTTGGTGGTTTACCCGTAGATGAGGCAATTAACCAAGTATTTGGAGGCGATTTCGCTAATTTATCAATTAAACAAAAAGAGTGGGGTTTAAATATCGCGTTAGGAGGTTTAAGAAATCAGGCTAGAACACTGATAGTGCTGCAAGGTACTAACAAAAAAAGATTCGAACTCGCCGCTACTTATGAAGCGATTAACCTTGCAAAACAAGCGCCTGTATTATCTTATAAAAGTATAAAGGAAGTCGGCTATATTCGTTTTAACAATTCGTTAGGTAATTCCGATACCGTAACTGCTTTTAAAGAAGCAATCGAAAACCTCATTGATACAGAAGCATTGATTATAGATTTGAGAAATATACCTAGTGGCGGTAATACAGGTGTTGCGGAGCCAATTTTAGGTCATTTTGTTAAACAAAAAACAGCTTATCAATTATATCAATTACAAGAAAATGGAGTGATGTTTCAAGAAGCTCAAATGCAGCAAGCTTTTGCTAAACCTAACACACCTTTTTATAGTAAACCTTTTGTGGTTTTAGCTGGGCGGTGGACAGGTAGTATAGGTGAAGGCATGATGATTGGATTTGATGCGCTTGGTGCTAGAGCAATAATAGGTGCGCCCGTTGCTGATTTATTGGGTGGCATTAAAAGCATGAACTTAGGCGAGAGTAACAGTGTTTTATACCTAGGTTTTGAAAGATTATTTCATGTGGATGGTACTTATCGTGAAGACTTTGAGGCAAATATTGCGGTTATCCCAGCAGATTGGGGTGTTGATGGTACTGATCCTGCCCTGAATAAAGCATTAGAAGTTATTCGCAAAGGCAACAAGCAATAAAGATTTTTTTAGCAATAGGCGCCTCTTGGCGTCTAGCGTTAGATTTGAATTGATTAGTCATCTTAGGGTTAATCAAGTTAAATCGTGAATAGATTTTATGATCACGACCTTGCTTAAAACCGTTTAATTGAATTTACAACCGTTTAATTCTGATATCCTCAAGTCGGCATCTTTTTTACTGAATTAATTTTGACTTCCCTAAAATAGCTAAAAAAAGGGGAACTCTATGAATCTATTTAATAAATCTAAGAAAATTCAATCAGTGTGTTTGACGCTTATGGTGTTGATGACTTCATTTATCAGCTCAGCTAGCAACGTTCAGCAAGTTAACAACGTCGATACATTAGAACAAAAAATCACTTCGATACGAGAAAAGTACGGTGTGCCAGCCTTAGGTGTCACAATTATTGAGGCAAATAAACCAGCCAAAGTATATGCATCTGGTATTGCTAATAAAGCACATCAAGAGCAGGTTACCGGTAAACACCTTTTTAGATTTGGCTCAATCACCAAGTTACTTCCTGGCATTGCAATATTACAACTGCAAGAACAAGGTAAATTGGTTTTAACAGATAATTTAAAAGATATCGCACCAGGTATTCAATTTGAAAACCCATGGCACCAAACTAATCCAGTAAAAATAATGCATTTACTAGAACATACAACTGGTTGGGATAGTCATCCTGCAGAGCAACAAATATTAAAAGATGATGCGTTGTCATTAAAAAGTGTACTTGAGATTTATCCACAAAGTCGTGTGAGTCGTTGGGTACCTGGAACGCGTTCAGCTTACAGTAATACAGGACCAACTGTTGCTGCACGTATTGTTGAAGTTGTATCAGGCATGACATTTTCAGACTATGTTGATACGCATATATTTAAGCCTTTAGGTATGAATAATAGCGCTATTTTAAAACCGGATAACTGGAGCTCCTTTGGTGTGACTCCGCATTTTAACAATGGACTTGAAGTGGGTTTTGAACATATTGCCACGCGCCCGGCATCTGCTTTAACTGCTTCAATGGAAGATATGGCTAAGTTTATCAATTTATTTTTACACCCAGAGCAAAGCCAAATTTTAACAGCTAAATCAGTTGAGCGTATGCAGAGAATTGAATCAGAGTTAGGTTTTGCTAATGGGTTAACAACGTTTCAAGGTTTTGCTCATGCAAAAGATAGTATTAAAGGTCAGTTATTTTATGGTCACAATGGTGGTATTCCAGGTGCGATTAGTGCGATTAGATACAACCCAAAAACACAATCAGGTTTTGCCTTTGCTTTATCTAAAGTATCTGGAGCCGCTTTTAATGAAATAAAATCTGTAATTGCCGATCACTTAATTGAAAAGAGCATAATCGCTAAAAAAACACCGCAATTACTTAATCCTGTTTTTAGCAAGACAAGTGGTATTTATACAAAAATAAATTCAACTATGAGCTTAAGCAATATCACAGACTATTTTACAAGTGCCGTTAAGGTGAATATTTTTGATAAAGGGCTGACATTTACTTGGTTATTAGGTGGATACCAACTGGCCTATCATCAACAAGATAATAGCGCTGTATTGTATAGCTCAAAAGGGTTGGCACAAGTTACATTAGCCAATGACCCCATTTCAGGAGAAGTTTTATTGCGTCACTCAGATGTGTATCAAAAAACAGCTGCATGGGTGTTTTATTCTAAAGCTGCTGCTTTAGCATTGAGTATGATACTGATTTTAACTAGCGTTTTTTATGTGTTTTATTCAGTACTAACGTGTTTAGTAATGCAAGTTCGTCATAAGCTAAAAGCGGCATTATCATTACCGCGTTTATTGATATTTATTTGTACTGCCCTAATATTGGCCGCTGTGTTACCTATTTTATTGGTTGATGAGTCAATTTTATTTAAGAATTTAGTTTGGATAGACCCTATCTTGCTGCTCACAACGACATTTTATCCTGTATTGGTAATGTTAACTGTTTGGTTATGTTGCAAGCAATTTAAAAAACTAGAGAAAGGCTTTCATCGTTTTTATCTGAGCAGTATAGTAATGGCCCATACACTATTCGCAGTATATTTAATGAGTTATCAACTTTTTGCGATTCAATTATCAGCTTAATTATAAGAATAGGGCACGTTAAGTGCCCATAATAAAATTATGAAAATAAAGTTTTTTCCGCGCGATTTTACCTTTTGGATTTATCATTGCTGTGCCTTATTTATCGTGATTGGCATAGACCTAATTACGTCAATGAGTGATGGTCAAATCAATCACAACATTTTAAAGGTATCTTGTTTGTTTATGGGATTGTTTACCTTATTTGCTTTGGTATTTAGGTATACATTTAATACATTTTCTTGGTATCAAATTGAATATCGAAAGCAAATCCCAAGCTTGTTATTTGCTGGTACTTTGCTTTCGATTTTGATCACCAGCGTGATTATTATCATTTGTTATTTTGTGCCTTATTTTAATCCTATTTATCAAACTTATATTGGCAAAGATACACAATTACTATCAGCCTTCTCAACAGCTTTTATGCTTAAACAATCGTTACAAACACAATTGTTTATGTGTTCATGGATTTTTATTTACACCAGTATTACTCATCAAAGGCATGCCTTATCTGCAAAAATGAAAAGCTTAGAGTTAGCTAATTCGTTAAAATCGGCACAATTAGAAAATTTAAATACGCAACTTAATCCTCATTTTTTGTTTAACTCACTCAATAATATACGCTTTATGATTGCCGAATCAGTTGATATGGCTGATGATATGATGGTGAATTTGTCTGAATTACTGCGTTATGCATTAGAAATTTCGCAATCCAACAAAGTTTCTTTAAATGATGAGTTAGCAATGCTTAATAAATATATGCAACTTATTAAGGTGCAATATGAAGATAAACTTAACTTTATTAACGAAGTACCTAACAATAGCCACAACTTAATGATCCCACCTATGATGCTGCAATTATTAGTTGAGAACGCGGTTAAATATGGTGTAGAAAGTTCGACAACCGCAGGCACAATTAAACTCACTTCAAGCCAAACAGATAATACACTGACTTTGAGTTTAGCTAATACATTACCCACAAAAAATGATGTATCGGTTTCGAGCATGCAAATAGGGCTTGCCAATATTCGAGACCGTTTGCATTTACTTTATGGCAATAAAGCCTCTTTTAATACTCAAGTTAAAGACAAGTTATTTATTGCAACTCTGGAGCTACCTAAGGAAAGTCGATGTTAAATGCTGCCGTAATAGAAGATTCGCGTTTAGCGCGCCATGGTTTAATTCGCTTATTAGCGGCCTATGATGAAATAAATGTGATAGGTGATGCTGATAATGTGGCCAGTGCCCTAGCGCTAATAGAAAGTAAGCAACCCGAGGTATTATTTTTAGATATACATATGCCAGGAGAAAGTGGGTTTGATTTACTTGAGAAATTAAATTATTCGCCTAAAGTGATTTTTACTACGGCCTATAATGAACATGCATTGCGATCTTTTGATTATAATGTTGTTGATTACTTGCTTAAACCTATCAGTAAAACTCGACTAAGCGATGCTGTTGCTAAATTAACAGCACAATCCAACCAAGATACTGAACATGTAACGCCTAAAGAAGTTGAGCCAGAAATAAAGCTTACCATGACCAGTAAAGTCTTTATTAAAGATGGTGAGTATTGTCATTTAGTACCATTGGCTGATATAGATTATTTTGAAAGTTGTAAAAACTATACGCGCGTTTTTTTTGGTAAAAAAAATGCCTACATTAAAAAGCCCTTAGTGAATATTTTAAATCGATTGCCTGAAAGTGATTTTTTACAAGCAAATCGCCAGCAAATTGTTAATTTAAATTCTGTTACGCAAACTGATTTAGGAATAGGAGATACCTGCGAAATTGAATTAAATCACATTACGCCAATTTCTATTTCAAGGCGTAATTTACAAGTGCTAAAAACTCGATTAGGTTTTTGATATTTTATGTTATTTACTTAACTATCTTGCCAAAATTTTATACTTAAAAAAAGCATTCTAATTATATGTATTTATAGCTAATATATAAAACTATTTAAACTGACACAGTAAATCTAAGTTAAGGGTGAAATTTTGGCACAAGATAGCAGTATTAGTGATGTTCAATCACAAGAGTTAATGGATGTTATTTCAACTAAATGTGATGAGTTAGATTTGAGCCCAGAACAGGTTTTAGATGGTATTGCCCGTTCTTTATTAGGTGCATCAGTTGCTTTTGGCACGAAAGATTTAAAAGTCGATATTGAAAATGTTGGTATGGTTCAGGTGTCTGTTGTTGATGGTGAAGATTCATAATGACATTGAATTTAAATGATATAAAAAGGCGCGATAAAGCGCCTTTTGTATTTAGTTTGATTGATAAATTATAATGCGGATTTAAACTGCTCTGCTAATTTAACTCTTTGCTCGGTGCTTGGATGAGTTGATAGAAAATCAGTGAACGAACCTGATTGCGAATCATCACCTGCTTGATAATAACTTTCTAAATTTCTCATAATTGATACAAAGCTTTGCAATGGAATATTATGTTTATCGAGCTGCTGTAGTGCGTAATTATCTGCTTCAATCTCAAATTCCCTTGAGTAAGCCATATCTAAAATTAAAGTAGGCAAACCTGTAATTAAATCAAAAGTCTCAACATCACCAGTGATAAACACTACCATAAGTGTGATCATGGCATCTTGTAATATTCTTTGCGTCATGTGTTTATGTTTCAAGTGACCTAATTCGTGAAACAAAACAGCAACTAATTGATCATCAGATTGTGCCAACTTAACAAACTCATCAGTGAACACGATAACACCGTTAGGTAAAGCCAGTGCATTTGCTTGCATGCCAGATCTAAATTCAAGTTTAGGTGTTAAATCTGAATGCAGTGCTAAATACGGTGAGGCTAATGCTCTAATTTCTTGCTGTTTATCCATCGATAATTCAGAAGGTTCAAATACGGTATTGTCTAGCACATCTAAGCTAGAAAAAAACTTATCTGAAGTAAAGCTAGGGGCATTATGCGCGATTACTTTTGCTGCTGATGGGATCCCATAAACAATAGCGCTATATAAAAAAACAATCGTGGCAAGCGTAAATACCGATATCATCGGCAAGTTATTTTCTAAGCGATATAACAATGATTTGTTATTGCTACTATGCTGCCATTGAGAAAAAGTATCAACATTGTCATTATTATCAGTGATAAATAATTGCGCATCAGTAAAAGCGATTTCTCTAGGTGTATTGCCTAAGCGAGATTCTATATTGCATTGATTAAATTCAAAACACAGTGATTGCTGTTGATCAGTCAAATGAATATGTATGAGTTTATGGTCATTAATCACCTCTAAACGCGCATTATGGCGTTTAGAGGTTTTACCATCTAAATAGATTCCGTCTATTAACATGGTGTTCCTTGCTTAAGCAAAATCAAATACTTGACCCATTTCTTCACCTAATGCGCTGACATTTTCTTTCTCGGCAGCTGTAAAGGTGTCTAAACTACCTTGCGCATGCATTGTAATACATGAACAGATATATTTAGTCATTCTTACTTTTGCTGCAGGTAGGTATAAGCCCAGAGTGATAATGGTAAAGAATAAGTTGATTAAAATAACTTTGGTTTGCCCTGTTACTGTTAGTTTTGCATCAAATTTATGTTCTACTAAACTTAAGCTTGCGTAAAATACATTAGTCATAGACACCATAAAGTAAACAAATAAACCAAAATAAACAGCAAAGATAACAACAGGAGAAATCATTGCAAAAGCTGGTACTAAATAAGTGAGTAACCCCATAGGAATACCAATTGCTAGTGCAATGCCTATCATAGTTAAAAAGATCATGCCGTAGTCTTTATAAGTCGCTTTAAAATCAAACTTAGTTGTACCGTATGCGCTATTTCTTACAAAGTACTCATTGGCTTTAAGGATCGCTAAAGGGTATAAAATACCTAAAGTTAAAATACCTAATAATGGCCAAATATAAATCACCATAAAGGCTTCGCCATAAGAGCCTTTAAAGCGAAATTGTATGTTTTTATATGCCGACATTCTGTTAGTAAATGCCACTGATTGATTCACAAAATAAGGAATGGCAAACACGAGTGCTATGGCAATCATCACTCCAACGATAGGGGCATAAATACTTGCAACATAGTAAGCAATAAAAGCGACTATTGCGATAATTCGACCTTTTAATATGGTGATCGGATCTGCTAGATAGCGAAAGTTAGTATTTTCTAAATATAGATTTGAATAAAAGTAACGATTATTTCTTACCGTAGCCCAAGCTGAATAAATACCTAAAGTGACTATGGTTAATAATATATTCACAATCCAAATTTTGAAATATTCCATTCCGTCTCCACGGAACTCAAAATTTAGAATGCTAGTTTGTTTTGGTGCATCAGCACCGTGTGTTATAGATGCGTTCTCTGGCACTTCTGTGTTCATCTTATTTCCTTGATGTTATTGTTTTAATCTTACTTCAACAGATGTGAAGTAAGCGGTAAATAATATACATATTTTGTTACAGGTACAATAACGAAATATTACACATGACGTTTTAAAATGTGGTTATAGGGTAAGGTGTAGGAGCTGGCTTTAGCCGCGAATGGCATTTAAAAACCAGTTAAATTAGCACCGATTACAGTGAATGTGTAGAATTACTTTAATGCTAAATATCAGTATCAATATAATAATTAATGAGGGTTAAATTTTGACACAAGAAAGCAGTATTAGTGATGTGCAATCACAAGAGTTAATGGATGTAATTTCAACTAAATGTGATGAATTGGATTTGAGCCCAGAGCAAATTTTAGATGGTATTGCACGTTCATTATTAGGTGCATCAGTTGCTTTTGGTACTAAAGATTTAAATGTAGATATTGAAAATGTAGGTACGGTTCAGGTTTCAGTTGTAGATGGTGAGAATTCGTAATTAATGTAGGCTTGGCTTTAGCCCCAATGGTGTTGTTTGATATTTGTGGTGGAGTTCAGTTCTTTGTTTTACGTAATAACTTTCATCCGTCATTCCCGAGGTGTTTTATCGGGAATCTTGTGTGGATTTACGCTGAAGTTCCTATTATTACCTTAAGTCTTGTCTCATAGTTATTTTGGTAGGCGGGGCTTTAGCCGCGAAATGTGCTGTAATAAATTGTGAGTTTGGGTTCAAACCTGAATTTAGCTTGATTTTTTGTTCATTCTTTTACTCCCTTCTAAAACAAAGACCAAAAAGAACGAACCACAAATTTATCGGGAATAAATTTGAACAGCTTTAGCTGGCCCTTAGGGTGAAATACAGGACGTATTTCATAACAAAAATTCGCCCCTGCTTTTATAAATAATTGGCTCACTATTCTTCAAACTTTAAATTGATGTGAACGCAAACGTCATGAAAGCTACGCCCATGTACCAAGCATGACTTAGCAAACATCTTGTTTTCAGATTGCTCATCAATTAAAACTTTTCAGGTGTGATTTAAAGGGTAGGGAGTCAAATTTGATAATTGTGCAAAATGCAAGACTTGATCCCATAGGTTTTAAAAAATCAGCATAGCAATAGGTTTGTATTTTTGGGTACAATTAATTGCTAAGTATCCCCTATATTGAAGAAAAGCTATCTATAGGGCCTATATCAAATTTTATAGGGGTATTTTTTAAATAATAACAATTAGAGGTTTTAATGCGCTACATTTTAATCATTTCTATGGTTCCAAGCATCTTATTGGCGGCGAGTCATATTAAGAGAGAAGCCGATTATTATGAGGTTCATTCTGTTTATCAAAGTATGAATTGCTTTGAAGAAAAGACTGAGCCAGAAATGGATGAGTGCGGGAGTAAAAGCTTAAAGTTGGCAAAAGACAAAATGAACTCACTCTTTAATATGATTCTGTCTGACTCTAAAGAGGGAGCTTTGTCAGTAAGCGATAAAATTAAAAAGTCTCAAGAGGACTGGGGTCTTTACATGAAATCTAGCTGTGTAATGGAAACCTTAGAATCGGAGGGGGGAAGTGGGTATAACTCTATAATTAATTTTTGTTATGAAACAAAAGTTAATGAACGTATTAGCTATTTACAATGGATTTTAAGTAATAAATAAGAGTTACACTGTTCCTATGTTAAAAATTTTTAGGTGTAATTTAAGGGGAGAGGGAGTCAATTTTTGAGCTTTGTGCACGATGCAAGACCTGACCCTATAGAATGGGCTTTAGCCGCGCATGGTGCAGCTATAAATTATGAGTTTGGGTTTAAATCTGAGTTCAACTCGGTTTTTTGTTCATTCTTTTACTCTTTTTAGTTTTTATAAACCAAGAGGGCCAAAAAGAACGAACTACAAATTTATCGGGAATAAATTTGAACAGCTTTAGCTGGCCCGTAGGGTGAAATACAGGGCGTATTTCATAACAAAAAGTCGCCCCTGCTTTTATAAATAATTGGCACACTGATCTTCAAACTTTAAATTGATGTGAACGCAAGCGCCATGAAAGCTACGCCCATGTAGCAAGTATGACTTAGCAAACATCCTGTTTGCTATTGCGCATCAATTAAAACTTTTCAGGTGTGATTAAAAGGGGAGTTGGTGTTTAATCTGATATTTGTACACGATGCAAGACCTGACCCTGTTGATCTCCGTTGGCTCAGTGATAAAGTAAAGTCATCTCTTAAATGAATAGCATCACTAAGTGGACCGTTCATTAAATCTTGAGCCATATCGTTTTAGCAAGTTCTAAGCATCTTTAGTTTTATTAAAGGCTAAAATATCTCCAGGCTGGCAGTCTAGATATTGACAAATACTGGCTAGGGTTTCGAATCGAACGCCTTTCACTTTACCCCTTTTAAGTAGAGACAGATTGGCTTCAGTGATCCCTATCCCCTTGGCGAGTTCTTTCGAACTGACTTTACGAATAGCCATCATTACATCCAAATTAACTATTATTTCCATAACTAAAACTCCGCTAAATTAGATGAACTCTTTATTTTCGGCTTCGATTTCTCGGGCTGCTTTGAGCAAATAAACAATAAGTAACATCAGTAATATGGTGGTGATATTACTGATGTCGAGGTCGACAGATATACGTGTGTGTTCAAAAAATTGATTGTGATATATAGCAGTTGCTAATTCTTGAGTTATTTTTAATACGATATCTAGCACTTTCAACCATATAAGCCAGAGATAACAACGCATCGCCTCATTACCAAAGAACTGACCCAATTGAAAATGCCCTAATAAACGTTGTAACCAATAAAAACCAACAAAAAGCGTAACTAATCTGGGTAGTTGCAATCCAAGGAGTATTCCTTTATTTGCATCTGGATAGTCCCAAAGTTCGTAAAAATATGTGCTAGCTGCACGTCGTAACTCGTCATTGACAACGTATTCATAAACCAGAAAAAAAAGCATGCTGGCGGATCCAATTAACACCAAGGCTCTAAAAAATAGACTGATCTTCATCAGTTTCTGCATATTTGTATTCATTGTAAAACTTTCCCTGCTTAAATTTATAGTAATTATATCAGGCAGAAACTTTTGATTGTATAAAAATATATAATTATCGTTTTACAATAATTAATGTCTGTATTACTATAATTTAAAAGCAGAGAAGTTACTTTAAATATGTGCTGCTTTTGGTTTCTGAACTCGTGTCGAGCATAAGCCAAATAAAATTCGCTCAATATTAAAATAGTTAAAGTAAAGATTAATTAGCAAAAGGATTAAGTAAATATGCAACAAAAAACACAAATAGATTCTGTTATACCTGCATCATTTGAAGAAGCTGAATCATCACAAATTCGAACTGTCAGTTTGGATTTAATTTTGACTCTTGGGACTTTATTTAGCTTGAAATGGTTTTTACTACAATTTACAGCTATGTGGACTTTCGCTGGTCCAATATCATTATTGGCAAGCCTAGGAGTTGCCACTTGGTGCCTTAAACGTAACAATGAAACTTGGAAGTCTATTGGCTTTAAACACGATACTAGCTGGCTTAAATTGTCACTATGGGTACTCGTTGCATTGATAGTAACAACGGTTCTAGGTAATTTAGCTGGAGGACTTGCTGGATCTTTAATCATCCCAGGATCAGGAGTAGATGAACAAGCTGAAGCATTCATGGCTGGTCGGTTTGACAATGTACCTGGAAACTTCCCTGTTTACCTTTATTGGCTAGTGATCTCTTGGGTTATAGGTGCTTTTACTGAAGAGTTATTGTTTAGAGGCTTTATGATTTCACGTTTTGAGAAAGTTTTCAGCCGATTACCTTTTGCAATTGGGTTGGCAATTTTAGCACAAGCTCTTATTTTTGGTCAGCAGCATATGTACTATCAAGGCATTCAGGGGTTAGTCGCAATGACGGTTATCGGTATTTTTTCTGGCATGATTTATGTATTTTGTAAGCGTCGTTTATTACCGCTCATGATCTCTCATGGACTAGCTAATACGGTTGGTATTACTATGATGTATTTAGGTTCAACTGGGGCTGGATAATCATTAATTAAAGTGAATAAAATTACAGACTCATATTTTTAACTTTAAAGCTTCATCATATTATTAGGATATGATGGCGCTTTGAAGGTTATCTGGCACAGATGATTAAATAATTATTAGGGAAGCTTTGATTCTACGATTATCTTTCTTTTAAGTTACTCTTAAAAAGCTCAAAATACCATCAATTTTTATTGTTTTTAAAAAACCTCTATACACCTGTTTTATATGGCTTGTTTTGATTTTGCTCAATTTGAACAAAAATTAAAGCTTGAATCGTGATGTTATCTTGTTAATATAGCTATGTGTAATTACTTATATCATTTTGTTATATTTGATTGAATCCATATAAAGAGCCTGTATATGACTGCCCAAAATTCTTTAAGCCAAATTTATCTTGATGCAAATGCAACGACGCCGGTATTGCCACAAGCTGCAGCTGCGGCTTTAACGACTATGGAAACGATGTTTGGTAATCCAAGTAGTAGCCATATTTCTGGTCTGCAAGCGAAGCAGATTATGGATAATGCACGTGATAAGGCTAAACAGGTTTTAGGTTCGGGTAATGGTTCGGTTATTTTTACCAGTGGTGCGACTGAAGGTATCCAAACAGGTATTTTATCTGGGCTTTACAGTGCTAAGTCGCAAATGCAAGCTGGTAAAAAGTACACGATTTTATATGGCGCAACTGAGCATAAAGCGGTGCCAGAATCGTTAAAACATTGGAATAATATTCTTGAAATTAATGCTGAAGTAAAAGCGATTCCGGTTAATCGTGATGGCGATTTAGATTTAGAGTTTATTGCTAATGAAGTACCCAATGCTTTAATGATTTGTACTATGGCAGTAAATAACGAAACGGGCGTATATCAAGATTTAGCGCGTTTAGAAAAAGTAATTCGTGATAATAACGCGGGTATTTACTGGATGGTTGATTGTGTTCAAGCACTTGGTAAAACGTCTTTAGATTTAGCCAATACGAGTATTGATTATGCCCCTTTTAGTGGTCATAAATTATATGGCCCTAAAGGTATTGGTTTTGTTTATATTCGTGAAAATGCACCTTTTACACCATTTATTGCTGGTGGCGGTCAAGAAGGTGGTTTACGTTCTGGTACTGAAAACTTACCGGGCTTAGCGGCATTGAATGTGATTTTTGATATGTTGTTATCAACTAACGATGAATCTTTTACTAATGTTGAACAGCTTCATAAATTTAGAGCGCAATTAACTGCGGCACTTAAACAGTCTTTCCCTGAAGTGGTATTTAACCACAGCTTTAAAAATAGTGTGCCAACAACATTAAACTTTGCGATTCCAGGTTTTAGCTCTAAAGAAATCATGGATTTATTTGATGCGGCTAATATTCGTGTGAGCTCAGGCTCTGCATGTAGCTCTAAAGTAACACGTAGTTTTGTATTAGATGCTATGGGTTTACCTGCATGGCAAAGTGAGTCGGCGATCCGTATGTCGTTTGGCCCTGCTATGACGCAAGATCAAATTGATATGGCGTGTGAGCGTATTATTCAGTCGGCTCAAGCTTTAGGTCAAAGTTGTTTAACTTTAGATTCAAATGATTTAAATCCGCGTGCAGATCTTGCAGGTTTAGTGCAATTTAAAGTTGGTGGCAGCTGTACTTGGTTATATGTAGATCAAGCAACAAAGTCTGCTGTAGTAATTGATCCACTTGCAGAAATCACAGAAAGATTATCTACCGTATTAAATTGTCAAAACTTAACGTTAACAGCTGTTATAGATACCCATGGCCATGCTGATCATATATCTGACCGTGGTCAATTAGTTAATAACTTAGACTTAACTCAAGCAACTGACTTTTTAGGTTGGCCTGTTAACTGTGATGTTAAAATATTAAATGGTCAAAGCTACCCTATGATCAAAGTGGGCGAAAAATACTTAGTAAAAGTAGCAACGCCAGGTCATACCGATGATAGCATCAGCTTAATTTTATGCTCTGAAGTAAATAACGAACTTAAAATAGAATATGTATTCTGTGGCGATATGATTTTAATGGGCAGCTTAGGTCGCACTAACTTTTCAACAAGCAGCTCAGAGCAAATGCTACAAAGCATTCAGCGATTACACAGCATAGTAGGCACTGACAGTTTATTATGTGCTAGCCATGATTATCATAATGAATTTGTGACCACCATAGCGGCAGAGATGGATCGTAACTGCTTATTGTCTCGCGTGATTAATAAAGAGATTGCAGTTGCTGATTTTGTAACAGAAAAAACAGCACTAGATACTAATATTAATGATGAAACGGGCAGTGAAATCATGTGTGGCGCGTTTGTAGAGTCTTGCAATACAAAACCTGTTACTGATTATAACTCGCAAACTTTATCTGATGCTATGTCACAATCAGATGATATGACGCTGATTGATATTAGAGAACCTCATGAATATGCATTAGGGCATGCGCAAAAATTTGGTATAAACGTACCACTTACGCGTTTAGTTGATTTTATTGGTGCACATCAAGATAAGTCTGAGCAACTAGTATTAGTATGTCGCAGTGGCAGCCGCTCACATATTGCAGCGCAGGCATTAGCACGTTTAGGCTATAAAAACGTAGGTCATTTAAAAGGCGGTTATGCTTTAAATAACTAAATAGCTGGATTACTTATTGATTCAATCTCACTTTATTAACCCTGAATATGATGATCGGTTAATAAAGTGAAAAACACATTTAAATCATACCAATGCTATTAAGTTTGCGATCTAAGATAAATTCTCGAGAACGCATGTTTATACTTTCAGATTAAACTTAAGTTTCTGCATCTATATAAGCAATATAACGATAGTATTTTTAAACCATTTCGATTAGTCACAGATTTATTGGAATTGATATGATTGTTCCTAATATCTGGTTTTTTATCTTAGTCACTGTACACTGGCTTTAACATTCGCTTAAAAACCAAATACATGAAAATAAAAATAGCGCTACTTACCCTCTTTTTAAGTTTTTCTAGTCAAGCAAAAAAAATCGCCATTACTTTTGATGATGCACCTATGCCGGATTCAGCATTATTTACTGGTGAACAGCGCACCAATAAAATTATCAACAGCCTACAAAAATCAGGTGTACAAGATGCCTTGTTTTTTATTACTACAAAACATATCACGCCAGAATCTCAAAGCCGTTTAAAAACCTATACCGATGCTGGGTTTCATTTAGCTAATCATAGCCATGCGCATATTTCAGCGAATAAAAATGATGTTGATACTTTTATTAAAGACTTTAATCAAGCGCATAACATACTTGAAAACAAGGCGAGCTTTTTACCATTTTATCGTTTTCCGTACTTACATCATGGAAATACAGTCCAGAAGCGAGATCAAATTAGAGCGCATTTACAAGCGTCTGGTTATCAACAAGGCTATGTAACCATAGATAACTACGAATGGTATCTAAATAGCAAGTTGCAACAAGCTTTAAACAAGCAAAAAGCGATAGACTATGAAGCGCTTAAACAAGTTTATATAACAACATTGGCCGATGGCATTGCGTTTTATGACGAAATAGCAATTAAAGCATTAGGGCGTTCACCTAAACATGTTTTGCTATTACATGAAAACGATATTACGGCACTATTTGTGGGTGATTTAATTGCACATTTAAAAAGTAAAGGGTGGGAGATTATTTCTGCACAGCAAGCCTATACAGATCCTATCGCCAAAGAATTACCTGATGTGTTATTTAATGGTCAAGGTCGAGTTGCTGCAATTGCCAATTCAAAAGGTGTTGCAGCTAAAACTATGGTTGGTAAGTGGGAAAGCACAGATAAATTGGATGCTTTGCTAGCTCAAAAAAAGGTCTTTAAATAAACTTTTAACAGCTAGCAAATATTTATAACAAGCTCGCTAAATTTAAGCTTTGTGTTGTACTGTAGTTAAATAGCGGGCTATCTACTTTGATTGTCAGTGGCAAGTTCGGGTTTTTTAATAAACTCAATACATTGCTAACTAATTGGTTGGTTTTTAAAGTTAAAGGTACATTAATTTGATTTTTACCTTGGGTAATTTTTTGGTTATTTAAAGCGCCATTCAGTAATGACTTATTACCCGTTGAGAGTGAATAATTAACTTTATCTAAAGGTAATACAAAGTCGTTTTTATTATTAATGTTAAAGCTTGCCATTAAAGTGACTGCATTAATATTCGCCTTTTTAATTGTCAATTTGTTAACTGATATATCTGGTATATACAAGTTAGCTGACTGACTAAAAGGAATTGCAAACCCCATTACGTTCACATTACCTTTAATAGAATAATTAATCTGTTTATCTTTAAATAAAGCCGTTTGTAAGGTTTTTAACGACTGATTTTTAAGGTTTAAATCTAAAGTTACATCTTTTGGTGAGTTAGGATTTAATGTGCCAATTTGATTGGTTGAACCTGAAACTATTTGTTTGCTGTTTAGCTCAAGCTGATAACTTACCGATTGAACCGGTACTGCGTATAAATTGGGGTTAGTAATCGTAAAAGTGGGCATTAAGCTAATACCATTTTTATTTACTTCACCTAAAGCAATTTTTTTATAACTAATTTTTGGTTGTTGCACATGTTGTTTTATTTGTTGCTCTAAAGTGGCACATGAAGTGAGTGATAAAATGCCCACGGCTAATACTAGGCGTTGAGAATTGTGAAAAAAATGTGATTGAGTCATCATAAAATAAAGCCTAATTGAAATTAGGCTAAGTATATACCAAGCCAGGTAAACTGAATATTGTCTCCTAAAGTAGTTTGGATTTTGTGTGATAATTACAATCGCTTATTTTTGTTGCGATAAGCGATAAATCAATATTGCTGTTTTTTCGATATTTTTATTTAAAGTGGTTAAATCAGCAATTTCATTTTTAGTATGGGCTCCTGAACCCATTAGTCCTAAACCATCTAATGCCATATCAACATGTTCTGCTGCAAATGAAATATCGGCAGCGCCTGCTTTTCTAGGGTTAGCTGGTTTAACTGGGTTATAACCTAAATTTTGGCTGACTTGGCTATATTGCGCTAATAAGTCTAAGTTGCCTTGTGTGAGTGCCATAGGCGGATAACCCGCTTCAAAAATAAGTTCTGCGCTTGTATGGTTTAAGTTGTTTTTAACGATATTTTGCATCGTTTGCTTGGCTTGTTTCAGCTGCTTATTTGATAACGCTCTTAAATCGCCTCTTACTTTAGTTGTTTGCGCAATCACATTACTTTTACCAAATGCAGAGCCGCTAGATTTTGAATTATCGTAGTCAATATTGGTGCCACCAATAATGATGCCTGGGTTAAATGTAAGGTTTTCTTCTTGCTCTAATTGCGTTCGAAAAGCTTCTAAAATTCGGGCTGTCTCATAAATTGATCCGTAGCCGATTTCTTCATTAAATATTTGTGACGAATGTGCTGGTTTACCTGCTACATTTAAAGTCCAGCCGGTATAGCCTCTACGAGCAGCCATTCCAGTATTAATATTGTTATCACCATTTTCAAAACCTAATGCAATATCAGCCCAAATTGCAGCATCTACTATGGCTTTTTTAGATAAAGATAAAGGTCGACCACTGCTTTCTTCATCGCCTGTTAATAGCACTTTTATACTGATATTATCGAGTAAATTAAGCTTTTTTAAAATACGCATTGCTGAAATGATAATTGTATTGCCGCCTTTCATATCGGCTACACCTGGCCCTGCGGCTTGCGTATCACTTAACATTTTAAATTTTTGAAAGTCATCATTTTTGGCAAATACGGTATCTAAATGACCGATCATTAAAACTTTAAGTGCATTAGGTTTTTTACTATTATGGGTTGCTAAAATATGGCCTGCGCGATTAAATTCGCTGCCATCTAACCACTGTACATCAAAGCCAATATCAGATAACTGTTGTTTGGCCAATTCGCCAACTTGCTTTACACCTTCAATATTCATTGAACCACTATTGATATTAACGGCTTGTTCAATTTCTTTTAGTGCTTGTGGAATGGCTAATTCAGCCTGTTTAACTATGTTTTTTTCATTGTGATCGAGCTTTGTATTTGCATGTGTATTTGCTATAAATGATGTTGCTAAAAAGAGCAGCGTTGGTATTTTTTTTATTTTAAACATAGATATCAGGCATAAATTGAGAGTGGTTTTAATATCTATTAAAAGAGAGTTAATTTCAATTAATTAGTGAAAACCATAATTGCTCTTATAGCATGAGATGTCGATAAGAAAAGTGTAATTATTCTATATTGATAGACACGGTGTTAGCATGGCAAATACTGGAGTTAAATACATTATTTACCTTATGGGCTATGGGTTTAGTGATTAAAGTAATGGCATAATCATCTTTTTTAAATTCATAGGCTTGAGCTAAATCAATTTGCGTGGTTAAGCTGCTATTCGCATTAATAATAACAAAGTCATCTATTTGAGGTGTATTACGCTTTACCATAGGCCCTAGATATTCAAGTGTTTGATTTTCTTTGTTAGTAATTTTAAATAGATTTGAAAAAAATCCTTCAAACGGCGTGTACCAAGTTAAAAGTGAAATGGGTTTAGCTGATGTATTATGTATTGTGAAGTCGAGTAACACAGCCTGCGCTTCATATTGCTGGGGTTCAATCTTAAGTTCGCATTTTAACATTTTAGGCATAATGTGATTAGGTGTTGATGCAAAGATAGTGATTGGTAATAGCAGTAATATAAGACATAGTATTTTTACCTGCATAGCACTCTCTTGTTGTGATAAAGAGCAGTTAAACACTGGCGTTACCTGCTCTTGGTTTAGAAACTAGTTATTATTAATTTTGATGAGGTGTATTCTCAGCAAAATATTCATGGCTATCAGCATTGTTAAGTGCTTGATCTGGATTAGAATTAGCTAAACTCTTAGCACCACTATGGCCGTATACAACATCATCAGTACCTGCAACTGCATTAAAATGGCTTAGTTCATGAATTATAGTACCAGCGCGTGAATCTGTGCCAATTTCATTTGCACTCCAAAATGCTTTACATAAATATACTTTATAAGGTTGTGCAGGGTAAACATAAGCAAAATAAGTTTTTTTACAACTACAGTCAAATGTTACAGGTTTAGTATCGATAGCATCGTTAATCGCATCAAAATTAGCTACAGCTGTGTTGTAACGAGAGTTTGTCGCTTCTCCAAACCAAGTTTCATATCGGGCTGAAGTATTATTAGCCGAATGCGAATTTAAGTATGAAACAGCATTATTTGTAAGTTGATCTGCAGCGCTAAATGCACTCATGATCTCAGTTTTTTGACCGTTGTCACAGCGGCCAGTAAAGCATGTGCCATCAATACAATCACCAGAACCATTACCTCCTCCTGGCTTGCCTTTGTTGGCAGAACCTTTTGAAGTTACCCCCTCTAACCAAATGTTTGCGACATTTGACTTTAGTGTTTCAACATCCATTTTTTCAGCTTTGTTTTGCTGACCTTTATTGCTAAATAAGTGTAAAGATTTAACGTCGTAACTTACTTGATAGTTACCCGCTTCACTCATATCGTATAAAGATGATAGTTCAAATGATTTTGTTAAGGTTTCGCCTGATTTTAATTTAATAAAATCTTTTTCTGTTGGCGCTTGTCGTTTGTAATGTGGGCCGTAAAAAGCAACTTCAACACCATCTCTTTCAACATGAAAGATATGTTCTTCTTCAAGATCTGTATACCAACCTAATATTTTTTGTTGGCCATTGGCATTATTGGTGATTGATAAAGTTGCATTTACATTACCGTTATCTGCTTCATTAACAGAAACATCTATATCTAATTGAGGTTTTGCGGCATTTACATTTAATGCAACCACAGCTGAAAATGTGACTGCGAGCTTAGTAAAAAGTCTCATTGATTTACCCTTATTGTTGTCGTTTTTTAATATACCCATCACTTTGATGGTACGACTCAATATTGGTATTTACTTATAAAAATTCCTAGTAAAGGAACGACAGGTTTTAGTGAAAAAACGACAATGTTGTTATTAAGTATTTTGAGAAAAGAGATTAAAAGATTAGAAAGGCCATTAAAATAGCCTTTCTTTATAGAGGTATTTTAAGCTGTGAGAGTTTTATTTGATAATTGCATTAATAGCGTGTTTATTTCTTCAAACCTTGGGCGAAGCGGTAAAGCGGTTTGCATACAGTTATCTTTAATTTCATTTAATTTATTGGCAATAGGACTATTATCATTATTTAATGACAGTAAATCATCTAACAAGCAACCAAAAGCACGCACTTCAATGCTTTCAATTGCTTCTTGTTGAATAAGGGTTAAACCAGATAAATCCGTTGCAGCGCCAAAGTCACCAAATAGCATGTCAGAATCACTATTGATCATCGTATTGTGCGCATAGATATCACCATGACTTACATTGTTTTTATGTAAGTGGTTTAAAGTATTGGACATTTGAATTGTGATTTTGAGTATTTCAGCAATAGAAAACGTAGTGTTAGCTTCGAAGGTATCTCTAGTGCGGGTTTTTAATGAAGGTGGTAAACCCAAATTACCATAAGTACTTGGTATTAATTCCATAACTAAGCCAAGTTGATCTGTTTGGGCTATTTGGCCAATTACTTTAATTAAATTAGTGTGCTCACCAGCGGTTAAGCAGCAATTTAATTCATCTTGTGGATAGCCATCACTCGTTACTTCACCTTTAAATAATTTAACGGCAATATTTACCGCGGTGCCTTTTAAGCTATTTGGTTGATTAATCCATTTGGCTTTATGAATAAAACCCGAAGCACCCTCTCCAATTTGTTGTGTTAACTCAAAATCAATAAGCTTTACTTGCTCAACAGGACTGTTATTAGATGTATTCGCATTAAAATCATTACCAGAGCATGCAAACCAAGATAATTTTGGCAGCTGTATTAACCAATTAGGTAAGGCTGTTAACTTATTAGCTGATAATCGGATTAACTCTAAACTTTTACAGTTTGCCATAGTGTCAGGCAACTTAGATAGCTGATTACCAGCTAGTGCTAGCTTTTGTAATCTGTGTAACTTACCTATGTTACTAGGTAGTTTTTCAATTTTATTATCAGTTAAAATTAACCATCGCGTTTGCACTGGTAATGCGTCATCTGCAATGGTTTTAATTTTATTGGCTTTAAAACCTATCATTTCTAGCTGTGGGCATTTACCTAACGCATTTGGTAAGTGTTCAAATTCATTATTAGAAATAAATAGAATTTTTAATCGATGCAAGCGACATAAATCTTCAGGCAAACTTGAGAGTTTGTTGTTAGATAAATCTAATATTTCTAAAGAATCGGCTAAATCAAAGATCTCTTGTGGAAACTGAGTCAACTCTTCTACAAGTTGCAGCCGCTTAATTCCGTTTAATTGTCCCGCTTTGAGTTGCGCTAAAGTTTGCAAATTAATAACCCATGTTTGAATAAATACTAAAATCGCGGCTATGGTAGTTTATTAGTTGTATTTGAGGAAGTTTTGATTGTAAGTTTTTAAAAAGCCTCTCTAGTGGGAGCTAGGGAGGCTTAGGGGGATTAACTATATTTACGTCTGAATAAACCTAAACCAATTAACATGGTAAATAAGTAATACAGTGAACCACCACTTGAAGATTTATTTTCTTCAGGCTTGGCTTCTTCAGTTTTATTTGTAATGTTAAAGCTTGCAATTTCAGTAACTGTTTCACTATTTTTTGTAATCGTTACACTAAAACTAATTGCAGTATCACTATCAACCTCAGGAGCTGTGAATGTAATGCTCGCTTCGGTTGTATTTGAAAGTGTAATTTCAGGACCACTTACTTGTTGCCAAGTGTAAGTGATATCTTCTAGGTTAGCTGAAGCTGTAAGTGTTATTGATTGTCCTTCTTCAACATTTTGAGCACCAGAAATACTTGCTGTTAATGCTGTATCTACAGGTGTTTCACATTGTTCTTTATAAACAACATCAATCCATTCTGGATGATCGATATATGGGTTACGGTTACCTTGGTATTCGTAAATTGTATTATTTCTTTTTAATTCAAACTCATCGATTGGATCATTTTCATGCCACTCTAATAAAGTACATAACTTGCCAAGTTCACCTATGCCATCAGAGAAACCTGTGCGTAATGTTTCAGCCTTATCAACTAATACAAGATCAGGCATATTTGATACATTACCCACTTCATAACGTGTATCCATATAGAACATCATACGCGCAACATCACCCTTAACTTGGTTTCTAGGTTCCCATGAAATTGAACCATTTTTTGAGTTTTCGGGTGCTTCTGTTACCGGAGTACCGCCATTACCAAAGTCATTATCACTACGTTGTGTATTCATTGATACATCAGCAGGGCGAAGGTGATGAATATCTGTATAACCTAATTGGCTAGAATCAGGAAAACCATGGCTTTTAGCCCAAACGTGTTCGCGATTCCAGTAATCTTGATTGGTTGAAGCGGAACCTGAACCATTCTCGGCTTTAGGAATTGAACGACCTGAATAAATTAACAGAATATTATCTGCGATAGCAGGATCTTGATCTGTATAAGTCATTGCAGTCCATACTTCAGAATAACTAAGCTGTTTATGAAATGCTGATATATCTTGTGTGATAGCTGCTTTGAAGGCTGCTTTATTACTTTCATCTGCGGTAATTGTATTTGTGTAATAAACACTATCGTTAAATGTAGCTTGATCTGCCACTTTAGTAATATCTGGGCAGTTTGTACAAATGCTTTCGCTACCACCGCCGGTTTCATCACCAATTTCAGTACCTACACCTGGTTGTGGCTCAGTGCCTGTACAGATATCTTCACCATTACAACCAAGGCCATCTGCAGTATCTTTATCAAATACAGACCATTGTGATAACTGACTCGCAAAGTCATCATCAGAAATAGTATCACCAGTTAATACTGTTGCTAATCTGCGTAAGGTTTTATCTTTAGAGTTAAAACCTGAGTCATTTGTCCACTGTTGGCGAACGCCAACTTGACCAAAACTATCCACTACGCCATCTTTATTTGATAACACAATGGCATCATCACCGTTGAATGCAATGACGTTTGACGCTTCAATACCTTGAGGTGCCTCTTTTTTAAAAGCATCTGTCGCGCCGTTGTTATATATAACAATACTAGAACCAGGTATTAATAAACCTTGTAATAATGCCTCAGAATTTGCTTGTGTTGCACCATTTGAAAACAGCTCTAATTTATATCCTTCAGGTGCTAAATCAACGTCAGAGCCACCAATGTTAGATATTTCGATAACTTTATTGTTACTACCACCTTCAATGTACTCTGAAATAATTACAACACCTGGCGGTGTATTATCAACTTCTTCAATAGGTAGAGGTTCATTACCGGTACAAGCAGCTTCACCCATGCAGCCTAAGCCGTCAGAAGTATCTTTATCAAAAGTAGCCCATTGTGACAGTTGACTAGTAAAATCATCGTCAGAAATACTATCGCCTTCAGTGATACTTTCTAAGCGGCGTAAGGTTTTATCTTTAGAATTAAACCCATCATCATTAGACCATTGCTGACGCACACCTACTTGACCAAAGCTATCAACAATCCCTGCTGAATTAGATAAAACAACAGCATCATCACCATTAAAGTTAGCAGAACTACTGCCATCAATACCTTGTGGTGCCGCTTTTTTAAACGCATCTGTTGCACCATTATTATAAATAACAATACTAGATGAAGGTATTAAAGTGCCAATCAGGTCTGTTTCACCTGTTGCCGTTGCTGAGCCATTGGAGTACAAAGAGAGCTTGTAACCTTGATCTTTTAGATTTACATTCTCAGTTCCAAGATTGGATATTTCGATCACTTTATTTGTGCCACCACCTTCAACGTACTCAGTGATCACAACATTTGCATGGGCGTGTGAAACAGCTAATCCAGCTAGAATTGGTATTATTTTTTTCATTTCAGTCTCTAATTGATAATAATGTAAAAAAGTTCATTAAAGAGGCGGTTTTGTAAATTTAAATATCTTTAAACCGACTGTATTTGATGGTTATTTCTACACTTTAAGTGGAAATAACTACATTTAAGGTAATCGCCTTTATGATCGGTAAAAAGGTTTTGATGTCATTCATAATTTCTTGTTCATAAAGCATTTAAATCAATACCTTAAAAGTGATGGGTAAGTTTATTTATTGAATAAAGTTAAGGTGTTGAATGGTTATTTTGAATAAAGGAGGCGAAATGTAACAAATTGACGAATACTGTTTATTTAATATTTACAAATTTGCCAGGTGTAGTACCTGTTTGTCTCTTAAACATTTGAATAAATGCAGGCAGTGAGTCATATCCTAAACTTAAAGCGACATCTGTCACTGATCTATTTTCACTTAGCCATTGAATTGCTTTATGTAATCTTAATTGTTCTCGCCATTTAGTGAAGCTAATACCGAGTTTTGAGTCGAATCGTCTGGCTATTGTTTTTGTACTAGCGCCCAATTCCTGTGACCACATTTGTAATGTTTTATTACTATCAGGTGTTTTTTGCTGCCAAATCAGAATGGGTAACAATAATGGATCGTTTGATAAAGGCAGGCATAAAGGTACTTGTTCTAGTTGTGTTATTTCATCAACTAGCACATTTAGTAAGCGGGTTTGTTGCTTAGTAAAACTAGAATTGGTGGTTTCAGAAAAGGGAAAGTGACTTGCCTTGCTAATTAACTCTCTGGTTAAACTATCAACTTTTAATACTGTAATATCTTTATCTAATTGATTTATTAGACCTTTCTGTAGGTGCACACTGCGAAGTTTTGCCCCATTAATTGTGGCAATACTATGAAGTTGATTGGCTGGTATCCATATAGCTTGCCCTGATGGAATAAGGTGATCGCCTTTAATGCTATTGACTTCCAATAAGCCTGATACTGCATATATCAATTGGTCCCAATCATGTTTGTGACCAATGACTTTTCCTCTAGGAGGCAAATCTTTTGCTTTCATAAAAACTGGATAAGGTAGTTTTTTGAATATACTCAGCCTAGGTTTAAATAATTTCCAGTCGTGTCCGTTAGTCGACATAAATAGTCATTTTTTAGTAAGAAAGACATTTGTGGGCAGTATATGCTGTTTATTCAATAAAGTAATCAAGTAGTTTTATATTTTGCTTGGAATGTTTCACTTTTAAACAGGTATATATCATGAAAAACAATAGATTAGTTGAATTAATTGAGCTGCAAAGCATAGTAACGGCACCTGGTGTATTTGATGGTTTATCGGCGCGCTTAGTTGAACAAGCAGGTTTTAGCGCAATTTATGCAAGCGGTGGGGCTATTGCGCGCAGTACTGGGGTACCTGATATTGGTTTACTCACTTTAACTGAAGTTGCAGACAGAATGAGGCAAATAGTTGAATCAACGAGTTTACCTGTCATAGCGGATGCGGATACAGGGTTTGGTAATGAAATAAATGTTAAGCGAACAGTTGAGCTATTTAGTAATGCTGGAGTGGCTGCATTGCACATTGAAGATCAGCAGTTTCCTAAACGATGTGGTCATTTAGATGGCAAGTCACTGATCAGTATTGAAGAAATGAAACATAAGATTGCAGTTGCAAAAAAATATGCTGATAACATGATGATAATTGCACGAACAGATGCCATTGCTGTTACTGGGTTTGAAGATGCCATTGAAAGAGCTAAAGCATATGTTGAGGCAGGTGCTGATATGATTTTTGTAGAAGCACCAGAAACAGTAGCGCAAATAGAATTAATAGCGGAGCAAGTTCCCGGCCCTAAATTGATTAATATGTTTCATAGCGGTAAAACACCTTTAGTATCAACTGAACGCTTAAAGCAGCTTGGCTATCAACTCATAATTATCCCTTCAGATTTGCAACGCGCAGCGATGGCAGGCATGAAAAACGTATTATCTGAAATTTATCAATCAGGAAATTCAGGTGCAGTTGCAGATCAAATGTTAAGTTTTTCTCAAAGAGAGCAAGTGGTTAAAACTCATGAGTTCCTTCAGCCTTAAATTCAGTATCGTGAATCTAGGTTATTTCGCTTGCTCTATAAAATAACTTACTCGACTTCTAGGGCTTAAATATTCATATACCTCTTTGGATATCTGATTTAAATTTAATGCTCTAGCGATTTTTAATTCATGTGATTCATCTAAATCTATGATCAAAGCCTGTTCTTTAGGAATTAATGGATCAAAAATGAGTACGTTAGGGAATAGTAATTTACTTAAATTTACTGAAATAACCAAACCAATTTGTCCTGTATCTAGCTCTACAACTGTTCCAGGTGGATAAATCCCGAGAAGTTTAACCAATAAACCTAAAGAATGAGGCTCATATTTATGTTTATCTCGTTTAAAAAGATGTGACAAAGCCGAATAGGGGGTTTTAGCTTTTTTAGTATCACTCGGATGACATAAATTATCATAACTATTCACAACGCTTAATATATTTGCCAAAGGGTCTAATTGATGACCTTTGAGCTTATTTGGGTAACCACTGCCATCATATAACTCATGATGTTGAACGATTATTCGTTTGGCTTTTTTATCAAAGTCATTCGCTAAATCTAATAATTCAACACTGTATTGAGGATGTAGTTTTAGATAGTTTTCTTCGGGGCCTGTTAGTGGTGTTGTTTTACGTAAAATTTGTGTAGGTACTTTTAATTTACCAATATCATGAAATAATGCGGCCATACCTAATGTTGTTAGGGATGTTTTTGATAAGCCTTTCTTCTTACCGATTAGCATAGCTAAAATAGCAACATTTAATGAATGGTAATATAGATTTTCGTCTTCTTTTGATTCACTCATTAAGTGTAAAACAATATCGCCTTTGCTTAATAATTGCTCTGATATTTCGTCTATTAACTGGCTTGCTTGATCTATTGCTTGTACAGGTCTGCTGCGAATATCTTTCATTATGGTGCGAACATGCAACATAGAGCGTTTAAAGTTTTTCTCAGTTCGATTTATATTGCGACGAAACTGTTTTAGTTTTTCAATTCTCAGCTCTTTTAAAACGGTTAGTTCATCTTTTAATTCGTTGACTTTATCTGAACTTGTTTCGGTTTCAATGCTGATTTCACTTCCTGTAAGTGGCTTATTGTCACTTTTTGTAGGAAAAGCGATCACATGTTTAATGCCCAAATTCTTAATGATTTTGATTTGATCTGTTGATTTTATTTTAAAATTATTTAAAACAAATGGATGCTGAAACCATTTAAGTGGCAGTTGAATAAATATCCCCGGCTGCAATTGTTCTACTGAAACTTTAATTCCTTTCATATGTAACTGTAAAACCTACCTTAAACTTAAATTTTCGAGCTCAGTATACTTGAATGTTTAGGTTGAAAATAGCAACTAAATCAAAAGAATGGCTATATTTATGGAGAACTGATGGTCTATTAGACAAATTGACTATTTTGATAATAATTAATATATTTTCTTGAGTTTATTGTAATTGATACCCTTATTGAGGCGATTACACCTCAATAAAGTTACGAACAATCCTAGAAAAATTGGTTGTTGTGATAGTCATGAATCGCTTAGTTAATCTCTTCTCTGGAATTCATAACAATTGATACCCTTATTGAGGCGATTATACCTCAATAAAGTTACGAACAATCCTAGAAAAATTGTTTGTTTTGATAGTCATGAATCGCTTGGTTAATCTCTTCTCTAGAATTCATAACAAACGGCCCGTACTGCACTATTGGTTCATTAATTGGTGTACCACTTAAAATAATAGCCTTTAACCCTTGGTTATTTGATTGTATAGACAAGGTGTCACCTGTGGAGTATAGCCCCATTTGGCGATATTTGAGTTCAGTAGAATCACCTTGATAAATAAATACGAGAACGGGGTTATGGCTGTTAAATTTAAGTTCAGCAACTTCGTTTACATTAAGTTCTAAATCTAAAAATATAGGCTGAGTTGAAAGTTCAGGTAAAGGGCCTGTCACTTGTTGTTCTTGAACTTTTAAAGTACCTGCTACAACACTGACTGTACCTCCAGATTCCAGGACTAACTTTGGTATATCACTATTTCGTAAATCTCTATAAGCAGCGGGTTTTAGCTTTTCATTGGCGGGTAAATTTAACCAAATTTGAAAACCATGCAATAAGCCATTTTCTTGCTCAGGCATTTCAGAGTGGATGACACCTTTACCTGCTGTCATCCATTGGACATCCCCACTTTCAATTATGCCGTTATTACCCATATGATCCTTATGGCGCATTTTACCTGCTTTCATATAAGTGATGGTTTCAAATCCGCGATGTGGATGTGACGGAAAACCTCCTATGTAGTCACTGGCATTGTCAGAGTTGATTTCATCTAACATTAAAAATGGGTTTAAAAACTGGTGAGTATGTTGACCACCGACTCTATGAATATTTACCCCATCACCATCTTGAGATGCTAAGGCATTAATGACTTGTTTTAGCTCTCTCATTATTTCACTCCTGCTTTAATTTTCATTTCATCACGCTCATGAGGCTGCATGAAATTAAGTTCAGGGCCGATAGGCACCACACCTGTTGGGTTGATACTTGTATGACTCTTATAGTAATGATCTTTTATATGCGTCATATCAACTGTATTTTTTACACCATCAATTTGATAAAGCTCGCGAATATAACCACTGATTGCTGGATAGTCGGCTAATTTTTGTTTATTACATTTAAAGTGACCATGATATACGGCATCAAAGCGTATTAAAGTCGTAAATAATCGCCAGTCAGCTTCGGTGAGCATATCACCAGTTAGATATCTATTGTTTGTTAGTATGCCTTCAACCCAATCTAAAGCATCAAAAAGGGTGTGGTAAGCGGTTTCATATGCATCTTGAGTTGTTGCAAACCCATTGCGGTATACGCCATTGTTGATATCAGAGTAAATACGATCGTTTATTTGGTCGATTTCATTTTGCATTGACTCAGGGTAATAATCATCTTGATTATTAGTAAGTTGATTAAATGCAGTGTTAAATATTCTGATAATATCAGCTGATTCATTGC
The DNA here is from genome assembly GCF_018860845.1 of Pseudoalteromonas sp. C2R02. Lineage (NCBI taxonomy): Bacteria > Pseudomonadati > Pseudomonadota > Gammaproteobacteria > Alteromonadales > Pseudoalteromonadaceae > Pseudoalteromonas > Pseudoalteromonas sp. C2R02. The sequence goes on from NZ_JAHKQC010000041.1 coordinate 181,256, forward strand.
TTACGATTGTTTTTGTTTGTTTATCCCATAAAACAGGCACTGTCACACGACCTTCATATTGACTATCGGCTTTTAAATAGATCTGATATAAATAATTGAAATCATATAAAGGGTCGCTCACTTCCCAGCCATTTTCAGCCATAAGTGCATCAACAACAGTAACATCGATATATTCTTCAAGCTGTTTTAAAGCTCTAAAAATGAGTGTGCGGTGTGCCCACGGGCAAGCTAAAGAAACATATAAATGATAGCGGCCTTTTTCAGCTTTAAATCCCGATGTACCAGTTGGGCCTGCGCTACCATCATATGTGATCCAATTTCTAAATTTACTGGCTTGGCGCTTAAATTCACCCTTATTTGCTTTAGTTTCATACCAAGCATCAACCCATTGACCATTTTGTAATAAACCCATGACTATGCTCCTAACTTTTTAGTTACTAATTTATCTAAACTTAAGCTGCCTGCACCTCTAAATACTAAGCTGATACTGATAATTAACAGAGCCAGTGCAAATTCATATCCGTTGTTACTCATAAATAGACCGTTGTTGATATGAACGCTAAAAATGGCAACTAACATAGTGATAGCTAATACAATTGAAGTTGGGCGCACCAATAAACCTAACATTAAAAATATGCCGCCAAAAAATTCAGCCGAACCTGCCATTGTAGCCATTAAAACTCCAGGTGTAATACCTATGGATTCCATCCAACCACCAGTGCCTTCAAGTCCATAACCTCCAAACCAAGCAAATAATTTTTGTGCACCATGAGCAAAAAAAATGGCACCTGCACCAAAACGTAATGCCAATGTATCTAAGCCTGATTTTGAAGATGCTATGTTTTGTATAAGTTGTTTGATTGTTGAAAGAGACATTATTTATTCCTCTATTGTGCTCTGTCGATTTGATGTAACCAGTTTATTGAATTTAAAATTTCAAAACACAGTGGTTTTTAGATTAGAATGTTCAAATAATTTGAACAATTAAATGCGTGTGTTTATGAATAAAAACCCAATCACAATAGAGGCTTTAACTGTTTTAGATGCAATTGATAGACGTCAAAGTTTTGCAAAAGCAGCGGAAGAATTGAATAAAGCAACATCAGCATTATCTTATGTTGTTCAAAAACTCGAAGAGCAATTAAATATCACTTTATTTGAGCGTCAGGGACGCCGTTCTGTATTAACCGCGGCTGGTAGGCTTGTATTAGAAGAGGGTCGTTTGATCTTGCAAGCAACAAGTTTGTTAGCTGATAAAGCAAAGCAAGTTGCAACAGGCTGGGAAGCAAAAATAAATATCGCTATTGATTCTGTGATAGATAGTGAGCATTTTTTTAAGATTTTATCTGAGTTTTTATTAGCACACCCAACAATTGAAATAGATATCCGAGAAAGCGTTTTAAATGGTGGTTGGGATGCATTAGAGCATGATGAAGTAGATTTAGCCGTTGGTGCAACGGGCCCTGTGCCATTGCAAAAAGGCTTTAGAGCTGTGCCTATGCAGTCCATTGATATGCTTCCTGTTATTTCAAGTACGCACCCTAAAGCGAGCTTAGCTAAAAATGCATTAGCATTTAAGGCGGAACTTAAAAATATCAGACGTATAGTCACGCATGATACAGCTAAAATAAATGTAGCGCGCACAGCGGGTTTGATTGATAGTCAGCAAATCTTATATGTTCAAAATATAGATCAAAAAATATCAGCACAATTAGCTGGTGTAGGCATAGGTTATTTACCGCGTCATAGAATTGAGCAGTATTTAAAAACAGGAGAATTGATAGAAATTAATTTAGATGGCAATAATACAGCTGAATGTTTTTTAGCTTGGAAAATAAGTAATAAAGGTAAAGGATTAAAAGCTTTGACTGAACTTTTATCTCAATCAGGGCTTTAATGTACTTTAGCTAACTTATTCTTACAATTTCAGACAATTTAACGCCCCTAATTTATATATACTTCAGTGCAATTTAATTTGAATTGTTTTCAAGCCTAATATTAAGGATGATTATGAAAAATTTAACCGCAATCTCTGCTATTTTTGCCACAGTATTAAGTGCTTCTGCATTTGCTAATCAAGAAGTACCTCAAACCCTAACGGATAAAAAGCATACCTTTGGCGCACAATGGTCATTAGGTAGTGCAGATTATGAACGATCGCATTTCAGCGATGATGGCGTGATTCAATTGTATGGATATTACAATTATGCAATCAATAAACAAGTTGCTATTGAAGTAGGTATAAATTCAGGATCTGATTGGGGTTGGGATTGTGATAACGATTATGACAACGATGATTGGGACTGTGATACAGGCTGGTTTGATTGGGATGACGATGATATAGAATATACTAACTTTGTTATTGCAGCTAAAGGTTCAATTCCATTAAGTAAACGTAATAGCTTGTTTGCTAAGCTTGGAGGTCAATTCTATGATTACGAAATAAATTATAGAGATAATACTGATACAGATGAATCTGGCTTTGGTTTATTTGCTGAGGCTGGTTGGCAGTATCGTTGGGACTTTGGTTTAGGTTTAAATGCAGGTCTACAATTCATTGATATGGGTAATTTAGATACATCAACATTTACAGCAGGTGTAAGTTACCAGTTTTAATTCTTTTATCCCCGATAGATATCGGGGATTTTTTCGATTTATTTTTTAGTGATTTTTTGTAATCTTTCGATGTATTGATCAACTAATCTCTCTAGTATATGTAATGGTACCGCGCCATTTTTTAGCACTACATCGTGAAAATCTCTTAAAGTAAACTGTTTACCTAAAGCCGCTTTGGCTTTCTCTCTAAGAGAGAGTATTTTCATCATTCCAACTTTATAAGATGTGGCTTGTCCTGGCATAACGATATATCGTTCAATTTCAGAAGTAACGTCAGATAAGGCCATGCCAGTATTTGCTAACATATACTGAATGGATTGCTCTCGTGTCCATCGCTTATGATGTAAGCCTGTATCTACTACTAATCTTACGGCTCTAAATAACTCAGCTTGTAAACGTCCTATATTATCAAATGGGTCATTCTCAAAACCTAATTCCCATGCTAAATATTCTGCATATAAAGCCCAGCCTTCAGTGTAAGCTGTAAAAGGTGACATACGCCTAAAGAGTGGCATACCTTCAAGCTCCATACCGATAGCGATTTGAAAGTGATGGCCTGGTATACCTTCATGATATGCTAAAGTTCGCATACTATACTTTGGTGTAGCTTTAATATCATATAGATTGGCGAAAAATAGTCCTGGACGACTGCCATCGATTGAGGGTTGTTGATAATAAGCCCCAGGTGCTGTTTTTTCTTTAAATTTAGGAATACGTCGTACTTCCATTCCTGCTTTAGGTTGTATGCGAAACGCGGGATCTAACCCTATGCTGATTTCATCTAAAATAGTTTGATAATCAGCAAGAATTTGCGCTCTTCCAGCATCTGTATCAGGGTAATAAAACGCTTCTTGCGCTTTTAATATTTCGATCGATTGGGTGAAGCCCTGTTCCGTTGAATATCCTTGAGATGCTAAAATAGCTAATATCTCACTTTGAATTCTAGCTACTTCAGTCAAACCCATTTGATGGATTTGTTCAGGTGTATAATCGGTTGTTGTAAAAAACTTTAATGAGGCAGCATAGGCTTGTTCGCCGAGTGGTAAACGCCAAAAACCATCATCTGTACTGGCTTTGCGTTTTAAATTTGTAAAATACTCAATAAGTATTTGATAGGCAGGGTGAACCGATTCCTGCATCTGAGTTGCTACTTTAGCTAAAATTGCGCTCTGTTGTTTAGAAGATATTTCATCTGAGTCATCAATTTTAGTTTTTAAAGAGGAGTATAAAATATTTTCTTCAATTGGTTGTTCTACAAAGCGAGTCATTTCATCTAGTACGCGCTCTATGACAAATAGAGGTGGAATAATGCCTTTTTCTTCTCTTATTTTTAGCCCTTCCAGACTTTGTTCAAATTTGAGTTTTACTTTAGATAATCGAGATATATAGTTTTCAGCATCTTCAACCACATTGACTTGGTGTTGCGCATCCATAAAACTGGGATAATCATTCTGTATACCAAATAACTGATTAACAGGGTAGTTATGGTATCTGAATTGCTCTGAATTGATACCAAAATTAAGTAAATATAAGGCTATTTCTCTTGATAGGTTTTCGGAATCGTTTAGCTCTTCTTCAGAATAGTTTTCAATCCCGAGCTTTACATGTTTCATTAAATGAAATAGCTCATCAGATTTCTTTTGGCTACTATCGTCGAGCTCAGCATTATGCCCTTTTATGCCAATTGATTCTAAAAAGCCTAAAGAAGTTAAAGTTTCAGGGCTATCAAAGGCTACTTTAATCATGGTTCGGTCAAGATATGATCTGAAAAAGAAAGGTTTATTGGCGTACCACTCATGGGAAGCCAATGCGCCACCAAAAATTAGAATGGTTAAAAGCAAAATGCTAACCCACTTGAATATTATTTTTATCATTATACATCCTTTCGAATTGTAAAATTAATGTTAACAATATTTTTGGCTTATGAGCAAGTAAATACTCTTAATTAGTTTAGGACAATCTCCCTATATTGTTTTGAAAAAAGTCTAAAAAAGCCCGTGTTTTTAAAGGAATACTTCTACTTTGATATAAAACACTTAACTGTTGTGCTGCAGGATCTTTAGTTAACTTTATTCTTCTGATTTTATTATTATTTTGGCAAGTGTAGTCTGGTAGTTTTACTATGCCTAAACCTCTTTGCATTGCCTCTAAACGCATTTCAGGGCTGGGAAGTACGACTCTACTATCAATAGGAACGACTTGTAGTGTGTTTTTATTTCGAAAAATCCATTGTTCTTGTGGATTAGTTAAAATGCATGATTCATTAATTAACTGCTCTGGTTTTGATAATTTACTGACGTCGTAATCACGCGATGCAAATAATGATTGTGGGAAGCTTAATAGCGTTTTAGCTATCCAATTAGATGCTTTTAGTGGTGTTTCGTGTAGTACAAAAGTGAGATCTGTAGTGTGGTTGATTTTTGGTATTACACCTGAGTAATGGGCGCAAGTTAAGTTGATTTTTGGATACTGTTTAGCAAAGTCAGTTATTAATTCGCTAATAATACGGCTGAAAAACTCTATCGGTAAAAGAATGTTAAGTTGCCCTTTTGGTTCATTAATTAATGAGCCAACTTCTTCTTCTACTTTCAATAATGCTTCGATATGAGGTTTACTTTTTTGATAAAGAAGCTGGCCACTTTGTGTGAGTTCTTGGCTTCTTGTTGTTCGGATCAGAAGCTGGGTCGATAGCTGTTTTTCTAGTTGTACTAAATGACGGCTCAACTTTGATTTTGGCATATTGAGTTTTTTTGCACCAAGGGTAAATGAGCCTGACTCCACTAAAACATTAAACATATATAAATCATCTAAACTAGCTTTCATCAGTTATCCATTTAATTAGATTTTAAACGTAAATTTAAACACTGTTCTAAATTTAGAACAATGTTTTTAATGTTTGCTATCTAATCAAAGTAATGCTGTTTCTTTAGACTGAGGGCAACTAAATAGCAATGGAAGTAAAGTTATGTCGAAAGTAAATGAAATTTTAGCGTGTGATTTTGAGGTTGAAGTAGAAAACTTTGAAGGTGGTGTTTTAGTCGATTTTTATGCACCTTGGTGCGGACCTTGTAAAATGATTGCACCTATAGTTGATGCTATTTCACAAGAGCGAGACGATATAAAAGTTGTTAAAGTGGATGCGGATAAATCTCAAGAGCTTATGGTGCGTTTTGGTATTCGGGGTATTCCAACATTATTGTTAATGAAACAAGGCAAAGTGGTTGATACTAAAGTGGGCGCGGCCTCGCTATCACAAATAAGAGAATTCACAGCTCAAGTTTAAAGCTTTGTAAAAACTGTTAATGAAACTAGGGGAGAGCCCCCTAGTTTAGTTTCAATATTAGTTATATCCCAAAATAAAGTCATGCTCCTCCTCAAATAATAAGTTGAATGCTTCATCTTGAAGGGGTTCTTTCAATGAGGGCGTTATGCTTTTCAAAGTTTCAAAAATACTAGTAGTGGCATTTTGTTCAGCTTGAGAGTCAGATAATAAAGTTAAATAAGTCATGTGAGTACTCCAATGGTTAAGTCACACATTTAAGAATGCATACTCAATACCAAGTTTTAGCGCTATGATTTATATCTAGTTGTTAGTTGTTACTGGCAAATTGCAAAAAAAGTAGCAAAGGGGAATTGCATTTTGCCACTGTATTTTGAAAAACTTAAGGGGCATATTCCTTTAAACATGACTTTAATTTATCAATATCAATTGGTTTAGCCAAATGCGCATTACAGCCAGCTTCAAAAGCGCGAGTAATATCTTCAGGCATGACATCCGCTGTGAGTGTGATAATAGGTATATGTTGTGTATTAGGTAGGCTCCTAATAAGTGCTGTTGCTTTATAGCCGTCTAACACTGGCATCTGGCAATCCATAAGTACCATATCAAACTCTTCATCTTTAATGGCTTGCACTGCTTCTTGTCCGTTTTCAACAATAACAGGATCAATACCAAAAGACTCCAGCATATTTTTAATTACAATTTGATTTATATGGTTATCTTCAGCGACAAGTAATTTTAGTCCTGATAAGTCAGATTTTTGAGTGCTTTCATGGTTATTTTGTTCGGTAATTTTTTCTAAGGTATCTAGTTTTAAGTTTAAACTAAATTGAGATCCTTGGTTAAATTCACTTTCTACAGATATTTTTCCACCCATTAATAAGCTTAACTCTCTTGAGATTGTTAATCCTAAACCAGTACCTCCGAATCGCCTTGACGTAGATGTATCGGCCTGAGTAAAGGCATCAAATAAATTTTTGATAGCTTCAGGTTTTAACCCTATGCCCGTATCTTTAACTGTTATCTCTACATGTGCTTTATTTAAATGAAGTTCAGTGAGTTGTGCTGTGATCGAGACAGATCCTTGCTGTGTAAATTTTAATGCATTACTGCTTAAATTCATTAGAATCTGTTCAATTCTAGTCGGGTCGCCTACATACCATAAATTCTTGGGTAAGTTATCTGTCACAATCCAATTTATATCTTTTTCTTTGGCTGTTGTTTCAAATAGGCAGTCCATTCTATTTAATAATTCATGCATATTAAAAGCGGTTTTTTCTAACACTAACTTATCAGCTTCAATTTTAGAGATATCTAAAATATCATTAACTATATGCAATAATGTTTTTGACGACAGTTCAATTTTATCTATATATGATTTTAGCTCTATTTGATCATGGGCTTGTTTAGATAATTGAGAAAATCCAATAACAGCATTTAAAGGTGTTCTGATTTCATGGCTCATATTCGCTAAAAATCGACTTTTAGCTAAATTTGCATTATCTGAATCCTCTTTTGCTTTGATAAGTTCGAAAGTACGGCTTTTAACCATCGCATTAAGAATGATTTGTCGGTTATTCATTAATAAAATTAATAACATAATAAACGATACAATAAGTACATGAAATACATATAAAACCATTTCTAATCTACTTTGATAATGACTTAAAAAATCATTATTTGGTACTAAGTTCATATGCCAAATTTGATCTGTTAAGTTAAAAACAAGTGATTTAGAGTTACCTGATTTATTTAAGGTCAATTTATTATCGTCAGTATTATTTAAAAAGTTTTCATTACTGCCTTTTTCATATATCTCGTAATCAAATATTTTATTTTGAGATGTGCCAAAAGTCGCTTCAATCATTTTTTGTGCTAAAAATACTCCTGTGGCATAACCTAATAACTCTCGCTTTTGAGTATTTATATTTAAGTTATATACAGGTACAAATAATAAATAACCAGGTTCAGGCTTAGTTGATTGCACTAATTGAATAATAGGTGTGGCTTTGGGTTCGTGATTGAGTTTTGCATTAGCTAAAACCGATTTTCTTTTTTGATTTGAATAAACGTTAAACCCGATCGCATTTTTATTTTCAAGTTCTGGCATTATTAATTTAACAACAACTAAAGGGTCCGTTTCTAATAGTGGGGAGCCTTTAATTTTCATTTTTCTCAGGTATATATTTGACAGTTGCTCTTCAAATTCAAGTATTTGATCTTGTGTTATTAATGGGTTCCAAGAAAGCGCTTTAATACTTGGCTCATTTTTCATTAATTGAGAGGCAAAGTTTTTAAATGATTGACGATCTAAGTCTGGGGTGGTTTGAATAAAGTTTGCTAAGGTTTGAATGTTAACTAAACTATTATTTAGTTGTCGATACAGGCTATTTTCTACTACTTTAAGCTCTTTTTTAGCAAGTTGATTGGCATTGTTGAGGTTATTAGATGAAAACAAGATTGCAGTTAAAGTTACAAATATAAAGAGCAAGCAAGCTGTTGTCATAACCAAAAAGCTCGCTTTTCTTTTTTGTTCATCAATATTTTTAAAATTTAATAAGCTTAATAAAAATGGTGTTGCTAATAAAACCCCTAAAGAGTCACCGAGCCACCATAAAGTGACATTATGCCAATAATTGCTAAAACCATAATCAGGATTAAATTGGCTTAAAGCAAATATGCCGATATTGGGCGAAATTAAATTAACTAAAATACCAACAACGAAAATAAAACCTAAAGCGCGTAAATCTGATTTGAGTTTAAGTGGATTACCCAGCCAATATTTTAATAGTGCGGCGCCAACCATAGCTTGAAAACATGCTCCAAAAGCCATGATCGCAACTTCGATACTGACAATAGAAAAAAAATGCGTGAATGAGGAGTGCTCAATTAAATTGAAAGTCATTGACGAAATGAAAAGCGCAGGAACAAAGCGCCACCACCATAAGTAGCATCCAACTAATGCAATGCCTGCAGGTAACCAAACAGAAACAACTTGTGTTTGCGCTGCTAAACTATAAAGAATTTGCCCTGATAAGGTATAAGATAGTGCTAAAGCCAAATATATAAGCCATGGCCAACGCATTTTAGATACTAGCTCCACTTAATCTCTCTTTTATTATTTATAGAACTTATCCATGTGGTAAATCTTTCTATTTACAATCTAGGATAGGAGAAAAGAGCCTTTATGGAAAGACTCTTTTAGATATTTATCCTTGTTTTTTAAATGTTTGTTTCATCAATTAAAATGTTTTTATCTTCATTAGGTGATTGTGCTTTATCTCTAATATTTTTTTGTACTGTAATGGCTGAAAATAAACTTAAAACATATGACATGGCATAGAACCCTTTCTCACTGAGTAATAAATCAGCGTTGTAAAGTCCAAGTACTAAAAGTGCAATCGCAATACCTGAAGATACCCAAGCCATTAAGTAATATGCTTTTGATGTTTTTATACCTTCCATTTTATCTCGAATTGTTTTTTGTAAAGAAACCATAGAAAACAGACCATAGAGTAAAATAATTAAATAATAGCCTTTTTCATTAAGCGCCATTTGTGCGTTAAATAAAGCTATCCCGAATGCACTTGTGCCTATTGCTAAAGCTGCGATAGAGGCGAATATAAACGATTTTGTTGGAGCGTTTGATACATGTGTCATAGTAATTTCCTTTCACTGTTTTTAGCTTTTTATATTAAAGGTGTCACTTGGTTATCTTTATAAATGATGGCTTTTTCTAATAGCTCATTTTTATTTAAATAATGAGCTATGGTTGAAAAAGTGCTTGTATAGATTTTATTCGGGTGATCTTTTGTTGTTACATCATCCATAAATACTTTTCCGAGCATAAGTTTAAAAGGGCTGATTTTCACTCTTATTGGTTTAAAATAAGCCTTGGCATTAGCCTTCAATCTATCGATATCGGTTGTTTGATAAATTGCAGCGTTAATGACATTTAATGTATGTTCTGTGCAATTTTGAAACTGGTTATTGAACGGATTGGCGATAACCGAATAATTTTCATTGTGTACCTGCTTATTTTTACCACTAGCGATTACTTCAATTAAACGCTGTTGTAATTGAGGTGCCGGAATTATTATTCCAGCTTTCAAAGTTTGTACACCCCAAAAGAAATCAACAGGATAATCTACAACTAGGCTACTTTTATTTAGTTCATCTTCTTTTTGATATAGGTTATGTATTGCATATCCTTGTACTTGCTCACCATTTGTTAAGGTAATTTCAGAATAAACAGCAATGGCAGTATGTGTGAATTTAATACCTTTAGGCAGGTCTTTTTCAGGTCTGCCAGCACGAGCGATAATAAAAGCGCGGGCACCTTGTGATGCCGCATATTTTTCAATGTCTTTAGCAAATATTTTGATTGCACTAGGCTCTAAAACAGCTTGTTGAGTACTATTGCTTCCTGCCCAACTAGGTATTGAACTGAATATAAGAGATATCGCACTGATAATTTGAATAAATGATTTAGTTGATTTCATATGCCAGCTCCTATTTATTTTTTATTATCTTTTTTCATTACCATTTTTGGAGCAGGGTCTACAGTAATTGTTTTTTCTGTAATGACTAATGGACCGCTCTTTGCAGTACTTGCTGCGATGCTAGTGCCTACTGCTAAACTGGCACTACCTGCAACAATTAATGGCACTGCAACTACTGCGCTCGCGACCTTGGTTGTTGAAGCTGCGCCATGAGAGACTGCTAAAGCTGAATGTTTTACCGCTTTGCTAGTATGTTGTGCTGAGTTGTCAGCTATCACAGTGGTGCTTGCTAATGATAAAATTAATAATGCGCTTGTTTTTAAAATAGTTAAATTTTTCATTTTTGTTCACCTTGTATTTATTGTGTGTATTTTGTTGTTGACGAGATGAACAATAGAAAAGGGTAGTGATAATGTAAACTTACTTGTTAAATGTATAACATAGCGTTACTTTAAGTATATTATTACGATACTTTTTGAGTTTGAAAGGTTATGAGTCAAATTATTCAGATCAGCAATACTTTAAAGCAATTGCTTAGACAGCAGCAACTCACCTATAAAGATATCGCTAATCAATTAGGTATGAGTGAAGCAAATATTAAACGCATTTTTTCGTCTAATAGTTTTACATTAGAACGCTTGGAGCAAATATGTGGCTTAATAAATATGAACCTATCGGACTTATTTTTAATTGCGCAAAAACAAAATCAGCAACTAACAGAATTAACCATTGAACAAGAAAAAGAGTTAGTATCTGATTCTCAGCTATTTTTAGTGGCAGTATGCGTTCGAGATGCTTGGACATTTAATGAAATCATTGAGCATTATCAAATAGAATCACTGCAATGCATTCAATTAATGGCAAAATTAGATAAATTAAAGATGATTCAGTTATTGCCTGATAATCATTATAAACTACTCATTGCCCAAGACTTTAGATGGATAAAAAATGGTCCTCTAGAAAGGTTTATGGAAAAAGATGTCATTTCAAAGTTTATAGCATCAACTTTTGATGCACCTAATAGCTTTCGTTTTTATTTAAGAGGGACTTACTCTCAATCATCTATCGATATTATTCAACGTAAATTAAACCAATTAACTAAAGAGGCTGCAGTATTAAATCAGGATGATGCTGCTTTACCCCTAGAAAGTCGTGAACATATAGGTTTATTATTAGCTATGCGACCATGGGAATTATCATTATTTAAAGATATGAGGAGATGGAAATAATTTACCAATATACAAGGTCTACTTTTCTTTAAGTAATAGGCTTTATTAATGACTGAAAATATTTCTTGTGATGCCCACGATTATTTTGAAATAGTATGCATGCGCCAAAGTAAAATAGAAGTGACTACAAAAACAAATGAAACCTTTTTAGGTATCGCTACGGATATTGTTAAACTTCATGATCAGGAAGTATTAACAATAAAGGCTCAAGCACATTTAGCGAAAGTGCCGTTAATTGAGGTGAAAAAATTAACTGCGATAGGTAATCAAGTTACCAGTCATAACTTTTCAGTTGAGTGGTAGTTTTTATTTGTTCGGATAAAAAGTAGTTATGCTAAAGCCCAACCTACAACCAATCTTTAAGATATATGTGTAGGTGGGACTGTTAGCTTATTATCGGAGTCAGTATTGCTTTATATTTTTAACTAGCAGCGCATTTAAATGTCATATTGGTTAAATATGGTTTTCCTAAAGAGGCTTCACCAATGGCCGTGCCAATAGCAACTAAAGCGCCGGCATCATCAACATGACCGTCACCAAAAATCCATAAAGCAGTACTGATGTCATTTACAACTTCTAAACTTTGCTTAGCTTCTAAATAACTCGCTTCGTCTTTTTCACCTTTATAAGATTGTTGCTGATCGACTACATACATTTTTTTATTGTCTTCTTTGCAAAAATGTTTAGCTTGTTTTAAAGCTTCTCGCGTTGCTTGATCTTTCGAAGTTGTCTTTAATACAATGTAATGTGTACCACTAGCATCAGGTACTACGTCATCATGATGTGCGCAGGCACCTAATAAGCTAGTTAGTAATGCGATTGATATAATTTTTTTCATGATGCTATCCTCTTTAGTTTCTGTGGGAAATAATAGCAATCCACTGTGTGTTTGTGGCGTAAAAAATTGTTAGAAACTGCAAGCTAAATCTACATTTTATTACAGAGTCGAAGATGAGTAGATATTTTAATAAAATGGTTAAAATTACTAATAAGTAGTATTAAATTTCAATTATAATAAAGTAAATATTATAAGTCGTTGATAATTATTGTTTTTTTGTTTTGGTCTGTGTTTTGCTTTAAAGAGGAAAGTAAAAAATATAACTATATAAAATGGATAGATTTAAAATGAAAAAGACTCTACTACTAATTGCTGCGCTTTCTACTCCTTTACTTACGGGCTGTATTGTAAAGGTATCAGATGGAGATATAGATACTCACTGGGGAAGTTCAAGTTCATGGCAAGCGTATCATGAGAATAATCGAACAAAAATTTCTCAGTTGAAATTAGGTACAGACTATAAAAGTGTATTATCGGACTTTAATACTCCAGAGTTTTCTGAAGTCATGCAGAAAAATAGTAACGAATACCGAGTGTACTTTTTTGCAACAAGCCAGGATGGTGATATGAGTAAAAAAGCCTGTACTCCGGTCATTTTCAAAAATGGCATATTAGAAGGCTGGGGTGAAATTGCTTACCAAGCAATCTTGTAATTTATAAATATTAATTGATAGGTCTAACTAGCCTGATACCAATAATCAATTTCAAAAATGGCATATTAGAAGGCTGGGGTGAAACTGCTTACCAAGCAATCTTGTAATTTATAAATATTAATTGATAGGTCTAACTAGCCTGATACCAATAATCAATTTCAAAAATGGTATATTAGATGGTTGGGACGAAACTGCGTACCAAACTATCTTGTAAAGAAAGTGTCGAGTGCAACAAGTGCTCGACGTAAATTTTCTTATGGTGTGTTTTACCTGAAACCGATATTATTTCCTTTATCTAAACTTCATATAATAATTAAAAATGAAAACTTTATTTATTTCACTGATGGTAATAATCCTCTGTATTAGCCATAAATCATATGCAAATCCAAAGCAATTAAAGCTTACCGTTCAGGAGTACTTTAATACTTATGCTCAGCGACAAGACTTTAAAAAGTTTATGTCTTTCTATGCAAAAAATGCGACGCTTAAAGATATTATTTATGGCAATGATTTACGAAAAAAAGATGAAATTCAGTCATTTTTGAATTGGCATAATGGCAAGTTTGAACGCTTAGGTCCTGAGCATATTCTTACTGTGACAAATCAAGTTATTGAAAATAAAAAGGCAATCACTGAAGGCTATTTCCACCAATTTAAATTTAATGGTAAAACGTTTGGTCCTTGGCTATTTGTAATGTCATTAGAGTTTAATGAAGACAATAAAATTATTAAACAAACGGATTGGATAAATTACACACCTAGAAAGGATTTTTTAGGTGGCTTGAATATGAATTCTGAGATAAAAAAATAGCCTTGATGATGTTTTAAATATCATTAAGGCTATTATGAAATAAAGATTTATTAAGCTGCTGGTTGCGTCATTTTATGTGGCTGTAAAATATCAAGGAGCTGATCTTCGGTTAATAGGTTTTGTTGTCTAATTAAATCAACAACAGAATCACCTGACATAAGGGCTTGTTTGGCTACTTTAGTTGATGCTTCATAACCTAAATACGGATTAAGTGCTGTGACTAAACCTAGGCTGTTATCTAATAAATCTTTACAACGCTCAGAATTTGCTGTGATACCGTCTACACATAAAGTTCTGAACATGTGTATTGCATTGGTTAATAATTCAATTGAATCTAATACATTTACTGCAATTAAAGGTTCCATTGCATTTAATTGTAATTGTCCAGCCTCTGCCGACATTGAAATAGCTAAGTCATTGCCCATTACTTGATAAGCACATTGGCTTACCGCTTCAGGGATCACTGGGTTTACCTTGCCTGGCATAATTGAGCTACCAGGTTGGCGAGCGGGTAGGTTGATTTCACTTAATCCGGCTCTAGGACCCATACTTAAAAGACGTAAATCATTAGATATTTTTGATAATTTAAGCGCTAAACGTTTTAAAGTTGCAGAATAAATTACAAATGCGCCCATATCTGAGCTGGCTTCAACTAAGTCATCAGCTGGTACAAAGTTTATATTGGTCAATTGCGTTAAAGTATCAATAGCGAGTTTGCCGTAACCTTGTTGTGTATTGATCCCTGTGCCAACAGCTGTGCCACCTAAGTTAACTTCAGTAAGTAACTTTGAAGTATTAGAGATAAGTTTAATATCTTCACCTAAGGTAGATGCAAAGCTTTTAAACTCTTGCCCTAATGTCATAGGAACTGCATCTTGTAATTGGGTTCTGGCGAGTTTGAGAATATCGTTAAATTCATCAGATTTATTTGAAAAGCTTTTAACCAAAGCTTTAATTTCAGCTAATAATTTTTGCTGTTTTAATAAAATGGATAAGCGTACTGCTGTTGGGTAAACATCATTAGTAGACTGCGACATATTTACATCTGTATTTGGATGTAAAAGTGCATACTGGCCTTTGTCATGGCCCATTAGTTCTAAACCAACATTAGCAAGTACTTCATTGATATTCATATTACTAGAAGTACCTGCGCCACCTTGGATCATATCTATTAAGAATTGATCGTCATAATCGCCATTCACTACTTTTACGGCAGCACTGCAAATTGCATTGGTTTTATCGTTATCTAATAACTTTTGTTTATTATTGGCCTGGGCGCAGGCTGCTTTTACCTGAGCTAATGCTTGGATTAATTCAGGATGTTGCTTTAGCTTTTTTCCGGATAATTGAAAATTATCCATAGCGCGCTGGGTTTGAATGCCATAATAAGCGTTATTTGAAATTTGCATGCTGCCGAGTAAATCGGTTTCAGAGCGCATTGTGAGAGAGTTTGCAGCCATGATGTACCTTAGTGTTTGAACGTGGCGCTAAGGTAAATTTAAATTGATGGTTTGACTAATGCCGTTTATGACATAACGTTATGCAAGTTTTGCATAACAGGGCTAAGCAATAGCTATAGTTGGAATCCCTTTAAATGTTGCCATAATGATTCAAGCTCATTTTTTTGATTATCATGACGATATAAGCGTACTTCTAAAGTTGGATGCCATTTTTTTTCACCACATATCGTGAGTTGTTCGTTGGCTAATTCATCATAAATACTAAACTCAGGGATCCAAGCGATGCCTAAACCTTGAATCGCCATCATTTTTAAAGTGTCAGCCATAGGTGCTTCTAATATCTGGCGCATTTTCAGCACTTGTCGATTATTTGTGATGAGCTGATTCACCACGCGACCTAAGTAGATATTATGTTGGTATGACAGAAAAGGAATAGCGCCGCTGTTGTCTGTTAAGCTAAATAAAGGTTTTCCGTTTTCATCGGGCTTGCATACAGGCAGTAACTTTATACTGCCTAATAAAAGTGAATCAGCTTGATATGATGCCAGCAAAGGATCGCTAAACGCTAATAAGTAATCACAGCTTTGATTACTCAGTAAATTAATACAGTCATCAGCATCGGCGACATTTAATCGCGTATTCACTTTATTATTTATTTGGCTTAAATGCTGAGCCAATAAAGGGAATATACCTAATGATAGGGTGTGTGTTGCTGCAATTTTTAAATCAATTTGTTTATCATCGGTTTTATGTAATAAGGCAAGCGTTTGATCTAATTCATTTATAATTTTTTGTGCGCTTTGCTCAAATAAAATGCCTTTATCTGTGAGCTTTAAAGGCTGGTATAAACGATTGATCAGTTTGCAGTCTAAATGATTTTCGAGTGCTTTGATCCTGCGACTAAAAGCGGGTTGTGTAATATGTCTAAGTTGCGCTGCACGCGAAAAATTCTTTGTTTGCGCTAGCACCAAAAAATCTCTTAGCCATTTAGTTTCTACATCCATTCTTTTAATTAATCAGATTAGTTTTGCGTATGCTAACGCATGCTTAGTTTTACGCCTAGCTTTGAATACATTTTTTGCTAATTTTACTATGCTTAAATAAGTTATTTACTGTTTATATAAGGCTAGTAATATGAAACCTTGGTTACTGACTTTTTTCGGTTTAGCTGTTTTTTGGTTATTAACAGATATGCAATCGGAATCCGCTTTTCGCAATTTATTTTCTCCTTTAATGTTTTCTATCTTCACCTTATTAGCTTTTGGAAAAGTAGTGGTATTTTTTGGCGCTACTTCAGGAAATGGAGGTTTTGGTAGTGGTGATGGTGGAGGATTTGGCGGGGGAGGTGATTGCGGTGGTGGGGATGGGGGATGCTAGCTAAGCTTTTTGAAATGGCGCTAATTAGTTCGGTCATCATTATTATCTTTTTCATTTTTTATGGCTATTTTAAATGCCCAAACTACTAATAAAATTAAAATAAAAGGCAATAAAGCTAATGAATATTCAACCCAAAGTGTATTGTGAAAAATAGGCTTCATTAAAAAATGACCAGCTATCACTAAAACAATAGCGATTAGTACTAGCGGTATTATTTTTAATTCACTTTTAGTTGAATGTGTTTTCATTGTGATACTCGTACAATTTTTTGCGTATTGTACTGTATTTTTATTTTAAAAATAACGATATTGTGATGTTAATTAACTATTCAATTAATACAGGCAAGATATGTTGTTCTAATATTTGAGTTAAATTTCTTTGCTCTCTTTGACTTGATTCATAAGCACTGCCTGTTATTGCAATTACAGTATCAATTTGTGGAAATACAAAGATATATTGGCCACCAAAACCATCGGCATAATAAGTATCTAGCTTTTGATTATTGGCAAAGTAGGATGTTATCCACCATTGATATCCATATCCCCAATTCCCTTTATTTATTAATTGTCTTGTAGATTCGGTTATCCAAGATTCGGAGATAACTTGCTGACCTTGCCATTTTCCTTTGTTTAAAAATAATTGACCAAATTTAGCCATATCTCTAGTAGTTAAATATAAGCCGCTGCCAGTGTGTAATTGTCCATCTAGTTTCCAAGTATCAAAGCGAGTGATTTTTAAAGGTTCAAATAAATACTGCTTCATAAACTCAGTGACAGTCATATCAGTAGCATGTTGAAGGATACGTCCTAATCCAAAGCTGACGCCTGTTGAATAAGCAAAGGTTTCACCTGGAGTGGTGCTCATGGGGCGGTCTAATAAAAACTGTATGGGATCTTTTGCATTATTCATTTGGCTATTTAAATTACTGGACTCTAAATAGGATACATTCCATTCATCCCACAATAATCCATGGCGCATGGTGAGCCAGTTTTTTAAAGTGACGTCATTTTTGCTGTCGTGCCAATTTTTATCAAAAGATTTATGTTGAAAATAGTCGATTATTTTAACATTTATATGAGGGATAAAACCTTGATCTATTGCTATGCCAATGAGTGCTGAAGTCATACTCTTTGTCACTGAATTTAATATATGTAAATCAACATTTTTATTGTTGCTCCAGGCATCTGTAAAGTCTAACTTATCTTTTATTTGCTCATGAAAAATTAATTTATTACTTTTGACGATGACAATTGAATCTATAAAGCGATAGCCAAATTCATTGTTATTAATATTGTCCATCAAGGAATTTAATGATGTGCTTTCAACATTTAGCTCATCTAAGCTAGCGGTTTGCCAGCCATCATTAGTTTCTATCGGCTGTTGATATAAATAAGGGGAGGGTGGTGTGTTTGACGCTTGTTCTTTTTTATTTCCAGAATCACAAGCAATCAGTTGAGGTATCAAAAAAATAATGAATAACAATTTTTTTAAATGCATAAGCTCACCGAAACAGAATACATCTATAAACTATAGAAGGCTTAGTAAAATTAGCTGTGTTAATTTTATGAATTAAATGGGGTATAAATTTTAGGCAATAAAAAAGCCCGTTAGGGCTTTTGGAGCAATTTATCGACCGTCACCGATATAATTTTTATGTAGCAAGTAGTAGTTGTACAGAGTACGTTGATTACCTGAGTCAGGAGGTAGGTAATCAATGAGAATGATTATCAGTTAGATCTTTGTTTGAGTCAACCCTTAATTGTAAAATAAATGAAAATAATTACCTTAAATTGGGTCTGGCGCTTTAAAGGTTAAGATCCTAACTATGAATTTCATTAGCGATACAGTGAGTGAACTCCTTTAAGTTGCCACTAAACCATCATCAAGTAATTCTATCTTGAAATTAAAATAGGCATAAATACCACTGACAATTGGGCAGATCAGATTAAAAAAGGCATAAGGTAAATAAGTCATAGTTGCGACACCTAAAGTAACAGCCATATATGCACCACACGTATTCCATGGCACTAATGGGCTAGTAATAGTCGCTGAATCTTCTATTGAGCGACTTAAATTAACCGGGTCTAATCCATGTTTTGCATATTCCACTTTGAGCATGCGACCGGGCAATACAATAGCGATGTATTGATCAGCAGTAATTATATTTGCACCTATACAAGTAGCCAGAGTTGTTATAATTAAACTGGAGCTGCCTTTGACTAAAGTTAACAGTGATTGCACGATACGTTTTAGCATACCGCTGACTTCCATCACTCCGCCAAAAGCCATGGCACATAAAATTAGCCAAATTGTATTGAGCATACCGCTCATGCCGCCTCTACTTAATAATTGATTGATCACAGCATCAGAAGTATTGGCTTCATAACCAGAAAACATAGTGATCCAAATACCTTTTAATGCAGCAATAATAGGTAGTAAGTTGTCATCATTAGCAAATTTAACTATGCCTTCAAATTGAAAAACAAGCGCACATAAAGCCCCTGATAATGAACCTAAAATGACGGTAGGAAATGCAGGTGTTTTTTTATAGGCTAAAAATAGAACAACAACTAATGGCAGTAATAGATGCAAACCGATTGAAAAATCATTATCTAATATCACTAAAATATCATTTAACTGGGTATCTGAGTTAGTTGCATTATTATTAAAACCTAGTATTAAAAAGCCAGTTAATGCGATTGAAATACTGGGTATAGTTGTCCAACTCATATGTTTGATATGTTTAAAAATATCGGTACCCACTATGGCAGGCGCTAGATTTGTAGTATCTGATAATGGCGACATTTTATCACCAAAATAAGCGCCGCTAATGATTGCTCCTGCTGTGATTTCTATATTTAATCCTAGTGCAGCAGCGATACCTATTAAGGCAACACCTATGGTGCCGGCAACAGTCCAAGAACTACCAATACTAATTGCTATTACAGCACAAATTAAACAACTGGCAGCATAAAAATAATCCGGACTTAATAGTTGGATACCGTAATAAATCATGGCTGGTACTGTGCCTGCTAATATCCATGTTCCTATGAGCGCACCCACCGCAAATAAAATAAGTAATGCACCTGTGACTGAAGCAACGCTTTTTACGATTCCAGCCTCAAGTTGTTGCCATTTATAGCCATTTTTTACGGCGACTAATAAAGCGATACAAGCAGCCATAATTAAAGCGATTTGATTGGCACCAGAAGAGCTATCAGATGAAAATAAATAAACAGAAGTTGCAAGCATAATCAAAAGTGCAACGATAGGGGTGAGCGCATCCAGCAAGCTAGGAGTTTTAGTTTGAGACATACGTATTTCCTTATTATATTTTTATGGGTAAATACTATCTTTATGATCCGCACATTTATTTATGGCGGTTTATTCCCAAATCATCTTTCAATTTAGAAGTGATTTGGGAGGGGCTAATTATAAATGCGCTAAGCAGTCCTTTAATTGAGCAATGAAATAATCCACATTGCTTTGATTAAATACGATAGGCGGTTTGATTTTAAGTACGTTATTAAATGGGCCATCTAAGCTAAGTAAAATATTACGTGTTTTGAGCTGCTCAACTAAATATTTAGCTTCTTCTGTGGCGGGTGTTAGGTTTTGGTCTCGTACAAGCTCGGCACCAATAAATAGCCCTAAACCACGTACATCTCCTATGATAGGAAATTGATTTTGCAATTGTCTCAACTGCATCATCATATAGTTGCCAGTCATTATCGCATTCTCTCTTAGCTTATCTTCGCTAATGGTATCGATAACCGCTTTACCTATGGCGCAAGACACTGGGTTTCCGCCAAAGGTATTGAAATATTCCATACCAGTTACAAAAGCATCAGCTACTTTTTTAGTGGTGACAACGGCAGCTAATGGATGTCCATTACCTATAGGTTTACCTAAAGTGACGATATCTGGCACTACATCTTGTGTTTCAAATGCCCACCAATGTGTGCCAACCCGGCCAAATCCAACTTGTACTTCATCAGCAATACATAATCCGCCAGCAGCTCTTATTGAACGATATACAGACCTTAAATAACCATCAGGCATAATTAAATTTCCGCCAACGCCTTGTAGAGATTCACAAATAAAACCACCAACTTGCTTGCCTTGTAAAGTGAGCTGGCTAATGGTTTCACTCACTGATTCTGCATAAGCTTGACCTGTTTTTTCACTCATGCCTTTAAACTTACCGCGATAAGGATCTGGCATAGGCACAATATGAATATTATCTGCAGCGCCGTCGCCACCAGGGCCATTAAATTTATAAGGGCTGATCTCAATCGCTTTGTTGGTATTACCGTGATATGCGCCATCAACAACAATGAGCTCATTAGATTTGTTGTAGCACTGCATTAAACGCATGGCTAATTCATTGGCTTCACTGCCTGAATTAACAAACATCACAACAGATAATTCATCTGGCATTTTGCTTAATAGCGCTTCGCTATATGCAATAATGTTGTTATTTAAATAGCGGGTATTGGTATTAAGCATCGCCATTTGTTTTTGACCTGCTTCAACAACTTTTGGATGACAATGACCAACATGGCAAACATTATTTACCATATCTAAATAAGCGACATTGTTTTCATCTAATAAATATTGGCCTTGGCCTCGTTCAATGATCAGGGGATCTTTGTAAGACACACTTAAAGTTTTAAACAGATTATCTTGTCTTTGTTGTAAAATTTCTTGATGCTGTTGGTTATTTTGAGTTTCAAACTGACATAACCTTTGTAGCTCAAAACCTATGGTTTTTGCATCAAATTTTAATAACTTTTCAATTGCTCGCCATGCAGGCTTAGCTGAAATAAGTAAGTATTCATTATCTGGTTCAGCTTTTATAGCTTGTGCTGAATTACATACGCTGGTGGCTAAGCGCGCACAAATAAGTGGAAATAAAACCCAAGCTTCAGTTGGATTAAGCTTTCTTTGTTGATGATAAGCTAAGGCGATAGTTTTGATGACCGATATAGGGTTGTTTGTATCTAACAGTGCGTAAGTACAAGCAATGGCTAATTCATTTATTTGATAGCTTTTCACCATATCGCCAAAATCAATCACACCTTGTATATCTGAATTTTCATCATGGCTAGATAACAATAAATTGTAATCATTAATATCATTATGTATCACAGCTTGTGGTAATTTTTCAGTAAAAGGGCTAACTTGATGGACAAAAGTCGATAAAATACGTTTTACTTGTTGTTTTTGTGTATCACAACTGAGTTCATGTATTTTACTTTCAATTACCTGCTGTGCATTTTTTAAATCCCAATCAAGATATCGCTCACTAGCATCATGATCAAAATTAACTAATTGGCTATTAAATTTCCCTAGCATTTCACCTAGTTTTTGATGGTGCTGGCAGTTAATATTTTTATGTTCTGAATAAAAAACACCATCAACAAAACTTAACAAGCGCATGTATCTAGGTTGGTTTTGAGTATCAATTAAAAGGGTAATATCTTGATGATTTATATCTGCAATAACTTGGGGAAATTGATACTGTTCAATCGGGTTTTGCTCGATAAACTGCATCATTTTGTTTTGCATATCGAGTTCAGACAAAGGTTCTGCACTATTGGCTATTTTTAAAATATATTTTTTGCTATCTTCAGTTGCAAGTCGGTAATTTAGATCTATATACCCAGGTAGCTTTTTAACTTTTACTAATAAATTGTAATGCTTAGCTACTAATTCCTGAATTTCTGACTCAGAACAATTGGCATCAAATAACGCTAAATTTTCCACAAATAACCCTCTATTTTGACGACTAAATCTTAGTATTTACTATATCGTATAATTTATATCGTTGATAATGTATTTCATTTGTACTATAAATAACACTAATTATTCAAATTCATTTTGCTTATTCAATCAAAAATGTTGAAAAGCAGTCGTCTGAGGTCATTAAATATGAGTAAAGCACATATTTGGTTGCGTGCTGAAACAAAACCATTAGAAGAGCGTATTGCGCTTACCCCAAATGTCGCTAAGAAGCTTTTAGATGCTGGTTTTAAAGTAACAGTTGAAGAGTCTGAGCAAAGCGCTATTTCAAGCCAGCCATATCGTGATATAGGATGTGATATACAGCCTGCACATAGTTGGCGTGAAGCGCCTCTTGATACTATTATTCTTGGTTTAAAAGAGCTTACGGAAGAAAAATGGCCACTAGCGCATAAACATATCCACTTTGCTCACGTATATAAAAATCAGCAAGGTTGGAAAGAAGTGTTGCAACGTTTTACTCAAGGACAAGGTCAATTATTTGATCTTGAATATTTGGTTGATGAAAATAATCGTCGAATAGCAGCTTTTGGTTATTGGGCTGGTTTTGCCGGCGCGGCAGTTGCTTTAAAAGCATTTGCAAGACGTTCACAGCAAATGGCTCCTGTTTTACCTAAATTAGCTTCATCACCAAATCAAGCTGCATTAGTAAATGAAATTAAATCTTTATTATCGCTGAGAGATAAACCAGCTAAAGTTTTGGTGATCGGCGCAAAAGGCCGAAGTGGCCGCGGCGCTGTTGAAATGGCTAAAAGTGTTGGCGCTCAAGTGATTGAGTGGGATATTGAAGAAACTAAAGTTGGCGGACCTTTCCCACAGCTTTTAGAATGTGATGTTGTGGTTAACTGTGTATTTGTTCAAGCTGCACTGCCACCATTTTTAACCACTGAAATGTTACATCAAGCAGATCGTAGATTATCAATTATTTGTGATGTGAGTTGTGATCCGTATGGTGATTATAATCCGCTACCAATTTACGATACATGCACAACATTTTCAGATCCGACACTACGTTTAGTTGAAGGCGATAACCCATTAGATTTAATTGCGATTGATCACTTACCTTCATTATTACCTGTTGAAAGCAGCGAAGATTTTTGTCAGCAATTACTACCGCATTTGTTACAGCTAGATAATTTAGAACAAGGTGTTTGGCAAAGGGCTAATCACGTATTTAATCAAAAAATTAATCAAATATAAGAGAATAACATGAGCACAGTTCATTGGTTAGGCGCAGGACTATCATCACTTCCAGGTATACGCAAAGTTGCATTATCTGGACAAAAGTTAGTGTTATGGAATCGTACGTTAGAAAAAGCACAGCAAGCTGTTTCAAGTTTAAAGATTGATATCCCAGTAAAGCAACTTGATTGGTCATCATTAGAGCAAGAGATACAAGCGGGTGATGTTGTTATTTCTATGTTGCCAGCAACGATGCATGTACAAGTAGCTGAAATTTGTTTGGGTCATAAAGCACATTTTGTATCGAGTAGTTATGTATCGCCTGAAATGCAGGCTTTAGATGAAAAAGCGAAAGCAGCTGATTTAAGTTTTGTAAATGAAGTGGGTTTAGATCCAGGCCTTGATCATTTATTAGCACATGCTTTAGTTGCTAAATATGAAGCATCTGAAAGCTTTGACAAAAATAACCAACATTACTTCCGTTCATATTGTGGTGGTTTTCCAAAAGTAGCCAATGAGTTTAAATATAAATTTTCTTGGTCACCACTGGGTGTTTTAAAAGCACTGAAATCTCCAGCACAGTGGATAGGTGAAGGCGAAATAAAGCGCACAGAAAAACCTTGGTTAGCTTTATCTCATTATGATGTGACTTTGGCTGATGGTTCTAAAGAGACTTTTCAGGCTTATCCAAACCGTGATTCAGTACCATTTCAAGCGCAATATGGCTTTGCAAATGATTGGAATGTACAAGAGTTTGTGCGTGGTACGTTACGTTTAAATGGTTGGGCACAAGCATGGGAAAAATTATTCACTGAAGTTGATACATTAACTGGCGATGCGGGCATGAAACGTTTACAAGTAATCAGTGATGAGCTTTGGGCTAAACATCAATATGACGAAGGCGAATCAGATCGTGTTGTATTATCTGTTGAGCTTGAAGTTAAAGACCCATCAGGCGAAAAAACACTATTTAATGGCAGCTTTGGTGTAGATGAAGCGGGCAATGAAAATGGTTCTGCAATGGCACGTTTAGTGTCTTTAACTGTTGCTATTGCCATTGAGTCTTTAATTGCAGGTGACTTGGTCACAGGTGTATCACCTGCACCTCATGATGAAAAAACCGTTACTAAATGGTTAGATGCTTTAGCTGAGTTAAATGAACATATTTTTAGTCATTAATTTTAGTTGTTTAGTTAAACATATAATTTAATTACCCTCACAGCAGCAAATTTCCTCTTTTATTTGCTGCTTACATAACCTGAGTATTTAAGAATTGAAAAAAGAGAAATATTGGGCTGGGAGGTAATGTGCACTTAGCTATGCAATTTGTTATCTTATATTTTAGTTATTATACCTTTGAGAATATAAATTAAACCTTTAAATATAAATTCAATTCCTAACAAACAGTTAGTTCGTTGGTCTATTTGGCTATTAGTGATCATTCCTGGTATTCCATTTATTTTAGGTTCTCTTGGCTTTATCACATATGCATTTTGGCCTAGAGATTTATCATCGGTCATCAATATCCCTCTTAATTCAAAAGCAGAATTTTTTTCAGTTTCAGCTCATGGAGTAAAAGATAACCCTGATAGTTGGAGTGATGAATTACAAAAGCTTATTAAGCAAAATAATATAGTAAAATCTCAGCAGAATATAAGCCTTAATTGGTCTGAATTTTCCGATAATGTATTTATCTGTTCTGTTTCAGCAAAAAAAATAGGTCATCAATTGGGGCAAAGGCTGCTCAAAGAAACAAAAGTTAAATCAATCCATGTTATAGGTCATAGTTGTGGTGCTTTTGTTGCTTTAGGTTTATGTGAAGCAGTAAAAGAGCAAAGTTCAGATATTAAAATTCAAACGACCTATTTAGATCCTGTGTCAGTTTATGCTGGGGTATGGTGGAATTACGGTATAGATAAATTTGGTACATGTGCTGATTTTAGTGATAGTTATATTGATACCCGGGACGGTGTGCCTGGTAGCAATATTAATTTACCTTATACCGCGACTTTTGATGTGACAGAGCTAGGAGTTAAAAATAATAATATGAAGCCACATAATTGGCCGACACAATATTATTTATCAGCCTATAGAAATAAAAAAGTCCCTTTAATAAAAGAGACTCCTCAACTTCAGAACTATGATTTAGATAAGTTAATAACCACCCATTAAAATTTCATCGTGAAAGATAGATTCTGGCTAATAATATTTTCATGGGCTTTATTAGCAAGTGCATAATCGACTTGTTGTAACTCTAAAGTAAGTTGGCTGTTTTGACCTATATTCCATAACATGCCTAGCGAACCACTGACATTAAACTTACTTTCACTACCGGTTAAACTAGAGTCATAATTAGCCAATGCACCACCTAAACGGGCAGTAAACGCAAATACATTGCCAACAGGTTTGGTTGCTCGTAGTCCAATAAAACCATAATAGTATTCTTGTTTTAAAGTCACACACTCATTAGAAAATTCAGCGGAATCACAAAAACGATTTGATTCATTGTTATGTAAAATAAATTCTGATTCAACGGCTAGCCAGTGATTTAAAATATATCCGCCTTTTATGCCATATTTTGTATTCGGATCACCTAATGTGTCAGAGTCGGTATGATTTAAACCAGCAGTAATGCCTGTATACCACTGAGGTGTAGGCTCTTGTGCTAAACTTAATGAGCTGATTAATAGAAGAGGTAATAAGGCTAATTTATTAATCATGATTCGGATCCTGTAAATTACTTAATACAAATTTTTGTTTTGAATGACTGCTGATCTTATAGGTACCGCCTGCGAAATTTGTATCATTTATGCCTTCAACTTCATTATACAAATTAGCAGTAACTTCACAGTTATCTTCTTCAAGCCCGTAATGTTTTTCAAGGCTATTAGCATCTATCGTTAAGAGTGTTTGCCCAGGCTCTAAATTAAAAGAGATCATGTTAGGTAATGAATTATGAAACTCTCCTAATAAACATTCACCTTGAAGAAATAACTTGCTATTTTTATTTGCCGCTAAATCCCATTCAATAATTAAGTCTTCAGTACTATGGTCAATTGTTTGCGCTTCTTGTGGGGAGATAAATTGTATAAATTCAGGTAATGAAGCCTTTGATTCTAAGGTGTTACCGTTACTACGCTCGAATATAACTTTAAATACATCTCCAGGCATTAAAGGTTGGTCTACTTCTATGTCTGTAAGATAATCTGTGCTGCTATTGTAATCTGGCGTAGAAGTTCTTTTTACCTTTAGCTCAAACTTTTTGTCATCATTTATACTAAGAAATTGCTTTTCATTATTAGAAGAAAAATAAACGACATCATTTGAGTAGTATTCACTATTTGCTTTAATTGCATTCTGAGTTGCCGTGATATTAATATGTTGAAAAATAGTTTGTTCTGGATATTGAGTGGATGGGTTATCTGAACCACAACCAGATAAAAAGTAGGGTATGAAGATTAAGCTAGATAGCTTTATAACATGATTCATTTTATTAGATACTTCCTTGCATTGAGTTGTCAATTTATACCAATTGACCTAATTAGATCTCGCTGAATGAGAACTTACTTAATACAATTGGTTTATGCCCTACTTTAGGGGTTATTAAAGCATGTTATCGGATGATGGTGGAAATTAATACCAGCGCAGGAAAGAGAATTGTATGTTTTTGTAAAGAATTCTTTATTTTATTTATATCAGCTGGTTAGGCTTTTTTTCTAAATTCTCTCGGGGAAATTCCTATAAGCTTTTTAAAGTAACGACCCATATGGCTTTGATTTGAAAAGCCAACTTCTAATGCAATGTCAGCTAAGTTTTGTGTTGAGTGTAATAGTGCATTTTTAACATGTCCTATTCTTACTTTCATTAAATATTCTTGTGGCGTTTGCGCTAAGCTTTCTTTAAACATACGACAAAAATGATACTCACTTAATTGTGCTAATCCTGCTAATTCAGATAGGTATATTTGTCTTTGATAATTAGCATGAATGTAATCACAAACAAGAATACATATTTTAGGAGATAATCCGCCTTTTAATGGTGTTTTTAATTTTGTATTTCCCATGTTTTTCAGCATAGAAATTAAAATGGTATCAGTGACTTGTTCCATTGCCAATTGCATATCATTAGTATGCCAATTAGCTGCTGCCATATTATGGCGAAATAAAGCTTCTAAGCCTAAATCTGGGATAAAAGTGAGTTCAGGTAGTTGCACTGTTCTAGGGTCGATATCAAATACGCTGAGCGCTAACCTTTTAATGTAAGCATCATCAAAGTATAAGTGCATGAACTCTTGCGTATCGCCTAATTGCCATTGGCTATCTGCGCCTTTTGGCATTAAACAAAACTTACCTGGTGCGCCTTTATTGGCTTTAATATCAGTTCGAAAGGTATTGTAGCCGCCAGTTAAATACATGCTCAGCGTATGTTGATTATTATTCTCATAGTATAAATGTTCATCTTTATTGCGGTAATGCGCCCAAGTTAAACCATGTGTTAAAGACTTTTGCCTAACACAGGTTTTTTTTGACAACTCAAAACTGATAGGTTTTTTGTTGAGTGGCTTTTCGATATTAGCATTCATATATAAACAGTAACTGTTAACCATAAAGGGCTCAAGTGTTCAGGAAATAATAACCGCAATATTGTGTTAGTTTTCAAAATATAGTGACAGAAAAACTTGGCATATAGATTCATAATATTTTTTTATTATGTATTGGGGAATGGAATGACAGCTTTTTTATATGCATTAATGGTTTTTGTATGGGGGTTTTCTTGGATTGCTATTAAGTGGCAACAAGGCAGTACGCCAATGGAAGTTTCTATTTTATATCGCTTTTTATTTGCTGCGATAGTGATGTTTACTATTGGAAAAGCATTTAATAAGCTGCAATCAGTGAAAGTAACAGATCAAAAGTTTTTCGCTGTTCAGGGGGCGTGTTTATTTTGTTGTAACTTTTTATTTTTTTATAGCTCTACATCTTATATTGCCAGTGGTTTAACGGCTGTTGTTATGGCGACTGCACCTATTTTTAATGCGATTCACGGTCGAATTTTTTATGGCACAAAAACTAACAATAATTTTTGGCTTGGAGTGATAATTGGTTTAACGGGTATTAGTTTGTTATTTGCTAGCGATTTTATGCAAACAAATTTATCTAAAGAGGTTTTGCTAGGTTTGTTTTACGCGCTAGCTGGAACTTGGTGTTTTTCTATTGGTAATATGATCAGCATTCGTAATACCAAAAATAAAGTACAACCTTTTACCGCCACAAGTTATGCCATGATATATGGCTGCATTACTTTACTTATTATTATTCTATTTAAAGGTTTGAGTTTTGATATAGAAATAAGTACACGTTATTTAACGAGTCTAGCTTATTTAGCGATCCCCGCATCTGTGATTGGCTTTACCGTATATTTATTATTGGTAGATAGAATAGGGGCAAATAACGCAGCATATTTATTAGTGATAACGCCGATTGTTGCCTTAGTTGTTTCGAGCATATTTGAGAATTATCAATGGACTGTGTTTTCTACTTTAGGTTTATTATGTGTTGTATTAGGTAATGTGATCACACAAATCAAAAAACCGATATTTAAATATTTTATTAAACCCAATAAATTTAAAACGTTAACTTAATGGCTAGCCTTAATTATTTCATATTATATTTTGGGTAATACAAAGCATTTTTACTATACTTCAATACTATGAAATAACTTGTTATTTAAGGCTAATGAATTTTAGAATTATTTTCACATTTTTACTTTTTAGTCCGATACTTAATGCAGTAGAGCCTATTAGGTTTGTTGTGCCAAACTTTCCCCCGTATATGTATCAAAAAAATGGTGAGTTAACGGGTGAGGGAGTTTCTAGGGTGTCTAAAATATTAAAAAAGGCAGCGATTCCATTTAGTTTTAAACTCACCACAGATTATGATCGCGCAATATATGAAGTTAAATCCGGTTACTCAGACGGTTTTTTTCTAGCGTCTCAAAATGGCGAAAGAGATAAAATAGCGGTTTTCACTAAGCCTGTGATGCAAAATGCTTGGTGTTGGTTTTTGCTTCGGACATCAAATTTAGATCCTGACTCGGCTAAATTTAAATTGGCTAATGTAGGCACTATATTAAATACCAATACGCATAAATGGTTAAGTAAACATAAGTTTGTATCTGTATCAGGTGTTTTAGAGCCGGATACACTTTTGAAAATGCTCAGTAAAGGAAGGTTAGATGCAATTTTTTTATCTGAAGCTGTTTTTTTAGAAGCAATAGATAAACTAGGGCATTCAAGAAGCTATTATAAAACTGTAGTTCAAAAAGTGAGACCTTTTGGTATGTATTTATCAAAAGGTTATTTAGCTCAAAACCCTGAAGCATTAGAGACTATTAATAAAGCGATTGAAACTTTATACCCAGTTAAATTAAAAACTCGAAAATAAAAAATGCACTTAATATTCTTATATTAAGTGCACTTAATTCTGTAACTTTTAAAAGTTTAAGCTTCTAAAGCTTTTTTGATGATGAGATCTAAATATGCTTTGTGCGCTTTAGTTGAATCATCAGCACCCCAAGGAGCATCTTGACCAGCAATAGTTTGTAATTGATACAGCGCAGATGTTTTAGCTAAATTATCATAAGCTGATTTTTTACCTATGCCTGCGATTTTAATTAACCTTTGTACATATTCAATTTGCAGGTTTTGGCTCATCGAATTAACTGACTTTTCATCAACAAATATTGAAGTTGTTAAATCTTTCATAAAGCTTGTTAAGCTGTAATCATTACCATATAAACCAGTATCAGAAATACGTTGTAATACATTTGCATGTAGCAGCTGATCTAATACTGACTTTTGTACATTTAACACCATCTTGTGACCTTTAGGGTCTTCATTTTTACCGTAATGGCTAAAGCCACGGCGTTGGTGTTGTAAATGTGTATAAAGCGGTTGGATCTCTGCAAGAGTATCAGATGCAAATACATATTTAGCTAATGCATTCATTGCTGCTTTTTGCATCGCCTTTGGTACTGGCGTATAAGGTTGTGATGCAGCTTTGCTATCAACAAAATTACGCTCAACATATACACCACC
Organism: Pseudoalteromonas sp. C2R02; assembly: GCF_018860845.1. NCBI lineage: Bacteria > Pseudomonadati > Pseudomonadota > Gammaproteobacteria > Alteromonadales > Pseudoalteromonadaceae > Pseudoalteromonas > Pseudoalteromonas sp. C2R02. The sequence goes on from NZ_JAHKQC010000041.1 coordinate 212,105, forward strand.
TACTTGGCGTGATATTACTTCAGCTTGTTTTTTGTATTGTCCGTATAACACATTTGCTGAAATCAGTAGTTGTTGGTATGAATCACCTTCAGTTAATGATCTCTCTTTTAATTCACCAAAAGTATGATTGATTAATGCCATGCGATCAGTCGCATAAGCAACTGGATCAGATGACATATCACCAATCATGATGCGTGGGTCGATATGGCGACCAGGACGGCGCATATCATCGGCATCATTACCAAAATCGAGTCCTTTTTCAGCAGAACGCGATAATATTTTAGTTAATCTTTGTTGTTCAGCAGTTTCATCTTCTAATGCCGTTGAATAACCGTATTCAATAGCCCAGTTATCGTATGGCCCAGGTTTTACTTGGAAGTAATCGCCTTGAGTTACACCTAGAGGAGCTACATTTGCTGGCGTGTAATCCATCACTGAACCAGTTAAAATACCTTTTGTAAGTGATTTATCGTGAACTTCTTTTTCATCCCACATGATAGAGGCTTTCATATTATGGTTAAGCCCTAATGTATGGCCAACTTCATGCAATATCAGCATACGAAGGCCTTCATCCAATAATGCTTTTTCTTGGATAGATGAACCATTTGCTAATGTTTTTCCTAACATCATGCCCTGCTGTAGATCATGACCCGCACTACAATTTAAGCCTTCGATTTGCGCCGTCATATCAGTTAAGCTTGCAGCACCTTGACTATAAAGCTTGTCGTATACCCAGCGGTTTTTCATAAATACGAATTCCAACATGATGTCGGCACCCAATATTTCACCGGTAAGTGGATTTGCTAATGATGGACCATAACCACCAAATGGCGGGCGAGGAGATGAAGTCCAGCGTAATACATTATAATTAATATCACCGGCATCCCACTTAGCATCATCTGGTTGCACTTTTACTTGAATCGCATTTTTAAAACCTGCTTTCTCAAATGAAATATTCCAATCTAGCACTGCTTCTTCAATTGTTTTGCGCCATTCATGAGGCGTTGTATTTTCTATCCACCAAACAATTGGTTTTACAGGCTCAGATAATGCTGCTGAAGGATCTTTTTTCGTTAAATCCCAACGATTAATCGCATCTTGATAAGGTGCCCATTCGCTTGATGTCATTTGATCGTATTGTTGAGTGAAATAACCAATACGCGCATCATCTAATCGTGGTTTAAAATCATTTTTAGGTAGCTCTACAAATGAATGCTGTATTTTGATTGAAACAGAACGGGGATCGGTAACTGCATTTGAGCCGTAAACTTTAGGGTTACTATTATTAAATACATAATCTACAACAACATCTACGTTATTATCGTAACTGCGCTTATTTACAATACGTGATTTTTTATCGTTAAGTTTGCCTAAATTAAAACGTTTTTTAGCATTTTTATCATTTAAACGCGCCCAAGGTGATACTTTATGTAAAGCTTCACTTAAAAATAGCTTATCAACTTTCAGTGCTATTTGGCCTTTTTCTTCTTTTTCTATTTTGATGCTAGCTAAAACAGCTTCTGAGATGTTGGCATTTTGGGCTTTGCTGATTGGGCTTTTAGGGTCAAATTTATGGCGAGGTGTTTTGCTAATAATATCAATGCGGTTAAAGTGACGTCTAAATTCTATTATTTTTGTTTCTCTATATGCACCTCTGAAATGACCTGCATCGGTAACACCATCAACAGTATGTGCAAAGTATAAAATAGGCGTATTTAGTTGGCTTTCATTTAATAACATTAAGTTTTTACCGGTTTTTTCATCTTGGTAAAAAGTTAATAAACCTTTGGCTTCTACTTTATCTTTTAATAATTCAGTGAGGGTTTTATCTTTTTTCTTTTTATTATCTTTTTTATCTTTATCAGCTGCGTAAGCTGTACTACTTCCTGCAATAGCGAGCGCAAGTGCTAAAGAAATACTGGTAAATTTCATTTTTCGCTTCCTTTTCAATGTGTGTCAATATTTTTTACAGGATTAAGTTACACACTTTAGTTAAGGTTAACAAAACGTAAACGTAAGGAAATGTTAATACAATAAACTAGCTCAGGTAGTGAGATAAGCGTAAAATGCGTTAAACTCTCCGGTAGAAATTAAATATGGCATTAAAAAACTCAGCTAGCTCTTTAGTGATACTCGATTTTGAAACAACAGGTTTATCACCCAATATGGGCGATCGCGCTATAGAAATTGGTGCCGTACGTATTGAAAATGGGCTGATAACAGATTCTTTCAGTCAATTAATGGATCCTGGTTTTCAAATTACAGGCTTTATTGAAGATTACACAGGTATTAGTAATCAAATGCTAAAAGGCATGCCCTCTTGTGCAGAAGTAATGGATGAGTTTGCCAATTTTATTGGTGATTCAAATTTAATAGCCCACAACGCATCATTTGATAAACGATTTTTAGATGCTGAATTACAGCAAATTTCACGAAGTTATTCAGGTGAGTTTGCTTGCTCTATGTTATTAGCGCGACGGATTTATCAAGATGCACCAACACATAAGTTGGGAGATTTAATTAGATATAAAAAAATTCCTGCTGATGGCGGTTTTCACCGAGCATTATTTGATTCGCAAATGACAGCCAAGCTTTGGGTGGCAATGTTGGAAGATATGAGGTTAGATTATGATTTAACTGATATTCCATTTTCATTAGTGAAAAAACTAGTGAAAACACCTAAGAAGGCAGTGCATGAATTATTAAAAAATTGGTAAGGTAAAATTAGTAGGGTACTTAAAAGAATAGGGTTGAAATACAGTGTGTATTTCAACCATTTGAGTAAGAAGACCTATTACTCTTGGTCTTCTTCTCTTTCTTCTTCAGCAGCAAGGCGTGCAGCTAGACGCTTTGCTTTGTATTCTTCTTCTTTCTCGATAGCTTGCGCTTCAAGTTCATTACGAACAACACGCTTTTCAGCTTTACGCTTATTACGCTCTTGTAAGTTTTGTAAGAATACTTCTAATTGCTCTTTACCCCATTGCTCAGCGGCTTCTTGAGATTCAAAACCTTTTTTACGCTTGGAAACGCTTGTTTTTCTCGCTGAAACACGACGAGTAATTTCTGCGTGCCATTTTTCGCCATCTTGAATTACTTTGTAATCAAATTTCTTTTCTTGTGCCATGTCTTTTATTTCCTAAATTCTGTGTATTTAATATGTGTTTATTTTGAAGGTAATAAGTGTTTTATCTAACACGTCTAACTCTAAATGAGCGACCTTTTAATTTACCTTCAGATAATTTTGCAAGGGCTGGTTTTGAAGCATCTTTATGTACTGCAACATATGCCCAGTTATCAAACATATTGATTTTGCCAACTTGTTTGCCAGCAATACCATTTTTACCTGTCAATGCGCCTAAAATATCTCCAGGACGTACTTTTTGTTTTTTACCGCCATCAATTTGCAATGTCACCATGTCTGGTTTATAACCTGGTTTTTCCAATATGCTAAATGGCGGCAATACCGAAAGATCGAACTCTTTATCCATATATTCAGATACTTTTTCAAAGCGATGTGTTTCTGTTTCAATGAAAATAGAGTGCGCTGTGCCTTTTTTACCGGCACGGCCAGTACGACCAATGCGATGTACATGTACTTCTGGATCGCGAACGACTTCAAAGTTAATCACCATATCAAGTGAATCAACATCTAGACCACGCGCTGCTACATCAGTTGCAACTAATATACATACGCTTTTATTGGTAAAGCGGACTAAGGTCTGATCTCTGTCTCTTTGCTCTAAATCACCGTTTAAAGCTAAGGCGCTTAAACCAAAGTTATTAAGTTCGTCTGAAATTCTTTGTGTTTCAACTTTTGTATTACAAAATACAACACAGCTCTCTGGGCGATGCTTTAAAAGTAATAAACGAAGTGCGACTAAGCGTTGTTTATTATTTTCTACTTTATAAAAATATTGACGAATATTAGTATTGTTATCAGAAGAAGCAACTTTCACCATAACAGGATCAACCATGATATGTTCAGATACTGTTTTGATAGAATCAGGGAATGTAGCACTGAATAATAAAGTCTGGCGGTTATCTGGTGTCGCATCTGTTATTGCATCAATCGCAGATTCAAAACCCATTTCTAACATGCGATCAGCTTCATCAAGTACTAAAGTCGTCACATTGTCTAAATTTAATGTGCCGCGATGTAAGTGATCTTCAATTCGACCTGGCGTTCCTACAATAATATGAGCCCCATGCTCTAAAGAACCAACTTGTGGACCAAAAGGCATACCACCACAAATAGTTAAAACTTTAATGTTATGAATACTACGCGCTAATTTACGAATTTCTTTAGCAACTTGATCGGCTAATTCACGAGTAGGACAAAGTACCAATGATTGAATTCTAAATTGTTTAACTTTTAATTTCTCTAATATACCTAAACCAAAAGCAGCGGTTTTTCCTGAACCAGTTTTTCCTTGTGCGATCACATCTTTACCCGCAAGAACATGGGGTAGACTTTCGGCTTGAATTTGCGTCATATTGTTATAACCCAGAGAAGTAAGATTCTCTATTAGGGCCGGTTGTAACTTAACGGATGTAAAGGTGGTTTGACTCAAGGTGTTTTTCCTATAATTGATCTGTTATGACCTGTATATAATAGACCTTGAGTACAAAGCTGTACTTTTAGGCCGTTTTGACCCTATATAATATCAGATTTATAGCTTTATGCTTTGACTAAGTTTGTTCTATTATTAAATAATAGTTTATATAGTTGAAAAATAGCTTAATTCATTAAGCATTATTGAGAGCAAATCATGAAAAAACCACAGCGCGATATAACATTAAGATTTTTAGCAGAGCCGCAAGATGTGAACTTTGGAGGCAAAGTACATGGTGGTGCAGTAATGAAATGGATAGATTTAGCTGCTTATGCATGTTCAGCTGGTTGGAGTGGGCGCTATTGTGTAACAGCATACGCTGGTGGTATTCGATTTGTTGCACCTATACATGTCGGTAGTTTAGTTGAAGTTGAAGCTAAAGTTATTTATACAGGTACTTCTTCTATGCATATTGCATTAGAAGTAACAGCTTGTGATCCAAAGTCACTGAATAGACGTATTACAACACATTGTATTGTAATTATGGTGGCAGTTGATGAAACGGGTCAAAAGATCGAAATACCTAAATGGATCCCAGAAACTGAAGCTGATATTAAGCAGCATGATACTGCAATACGATTAATGGAAATGCGTAAGCAAATCGGCGAAGAAATGGAAATATTTGTAAAATAGTTACTAAATCTAAATCTCTTACAGAGATAAAGCCGAATTTACTGACTTTATTTAATAGAAACGTCCTATTTTAGGACGTTTTGTATATATAATGAGCGAACGGCCAGAAATATCAACTTATCTTAAAAAAACACTTGCGCAGATTTCAAAAATGCCTATACTGCGCCTCCACCGACACAGACGGCAAGCAACATTCTTAAAGGGATGTAGCGACATCGACTGATGTAGGAAGGAGATTTATCTCCGAAAAGTTTGAATCAGATTTAAAGTTAAAAAATTAATTTTAAATTAACCATTGACTCAAAACTTTTAAGGTGTATTATGCACCTCCGCTT